>NZ_JBDGDM010000082.1:0-8999 GCF_040908885.1 Ruminococcus sp. RTP21358st1_G6_RTP21358_211008 | reverse complement strand
TGCCCTTTTGAAATGAGTTTTTAGCAGGATAATATAAATGTGTAATATCTAATCTTAAGTTTATGATGTTGAGTTGAGCCGGTGGTTGTTAACTAAGAACGCTTTATTTCAAATTACTGTTCACTCCGTGACCAGTAACTATTTCAAATATGCTTTATTGCAAAGATACACTTAGGGGTTGCATAATTTGTAATAATACTGTATATTAATTGTAACGATTCGCGAAATGAGTCTGTTTTTGTAATATTATATGAAAAGAAGATGAATCAATTCAAAGCACCATTGCTTTGTAAAGGAGGAACTATATTATGAAAAAAGCAGCATTAGCCGTTTTGCTTCTGGGCGCAGCACTTTGCATCCCTGGATGTGGATTTGAGGAAGGTGCAGGAGCAAGCGTTACAGTTATACAGGCAACCCCGACCCCTATTCCAACACCAACCCCTGAGGCAACTCCTACACCAGAAGTTACTCCTACTCCAGAACCAGTTGTAGAGCAGACTGCAAGCGGTGTGAATGTAACCAAGCAGGATGGTACATATGTTGCGAATGCAGATATTAACCTTCGTGCAGATGCAAGTGCAGATGCTACCTGGATCGCAGGTGTAACAAGCGGTACACAGCTTACAAGTACAGGTGTATGCGACAATGGCTGGATTGAGGTTTCCTATGAGGGACAGACTGCTTATGTATCCGGTGATTATGTAAGTGCAGTGGCAGCTGACGGTGCAGCCGCAGATGGAACTGCTGATCAGGCAGCTACAGAAGGAAGTGCAGATGCTGCAGCTGATGAGGCTGTCGCAGGCTGATAGGCTAGAAATTTAAGAGATGAAATGATGAGATGAAAGACGCTATGTAAATGGATGGTATTATCGTTTACATAGCGTTTTTTGAGTACTAAAGAAATTCCCTCCTGCCATGAAATGGTAAGAGGGAGATTTCTGAATATATCAAATCAAATTATTCCGGATAAACCAGTCTGTCTGGTTTGATATCATACAGCACTTCATTCAGGAACTTTTTAGCCAGATATTTCGCCATTCCAAGGTTCATATCCAGATAATTTCCACAGTCTTTCGGGGAAGCACCAGGAACCTCGCCCTGGAAATCACGGATAAACTCAAAGGTTTCAACCATAAGCGGAACAATATCCTTAGATTCATAATCTCCGTTCAGCAGCAGATAATTGCCGGTACGGCAGCCCATTGGTCCCCAGTAGATCATCTTCGGTCCGAATTCCTTGTGGTTGCGAAGAAAAGTAGCAGCAAGATGCTCAATGGTGTGAAGCTCTGCTGTGTTCATAACAGGCTCCTCATTTGGGGAAGTCATACGAATGTCAAAAGTGGTGATCATACTATTTCCAACCGGATCCTTGCGGGAAACGTAAACGCCTGGCTGAAGTTTGATGTGATCTATTGTGAAACTGGTAATCTTTTCCATAAAAAAGACCTCGCTTTCTGATAAATTCTTTCTTGATTTTAGCAGACAATACAAGCTGTGGCAAGACAAAGAAAAAGAAATTGAACAATCTGTGAAAACAATTGTTTTTTACGTGATTTTCGTTATAATAGAAAAAGATGGCATCAAGAATTGGAGGCATAAAATCATGAAAAAAAGAAAAATTCTGGCAATGCTGATGGTGGCAGCTCTTTCCGCAGGAATGCTGGTAGGCTGTGGTTCAGATAATACGAAAGAGGAAAGTAAGAGCACAGAAGCAGCAGATACTAAAGAGAGCACAGAAGAAAATAAAGACACAGAAGAAACAAAAGAGGAAAGTACAGATGAGAGTGCTGACCAGTCAGAAGGAACGGAGGAAGAAGTTTCCGGCTTTACAGACGGTTCCGGGGATGGAGAAGGTACAGATGAAACAGCAGACAATACAAGCACTGTTCTGGATACTTCAGAGCCTCTTACCGGTCTTCATCATGCAGAGATTGAGGTGAAGGACTACGGCACCATTAAGGTGGAACTGGATGCGGACACAGCACCTATCAGTGTAACCAACTTTGTGAAACTGGCACAGGAGCATTTCTATGACGGACTTACTTTCCACCGTATTATTGATGGATTTATGATCCAGGGCGGAGATCCGGAAGGAACCGGAAGAGGAGGCTCTGATGAGACTATTAAGGGCGAGTTTTCTGAGAATGGCGTAAAGAACGATATTTCCCATGAGAGAGGTGTGATCTCCATGGCAAGATCCTCAGACCCGGACAGTGCAAGCTCCCAGTTCTTTATCGTACAGTCTGACAGTACCTATCTGGATGGACAGTATGCCGCTTTCGGACATGTGACAGAAGGCATGGACATTGTTGACCAGATCTGCAAGGATGCAAAGCCTACAGATAACAATGGAACTATTTCTGCAGATGAGCAGCCGGTGATGACAAGCGTTACCATTATAGATTGATAAAGTACAGTTTGAGAATACCGAAGATAAAACACCCCTTTGGCAGACACAAATAATTGTAGTCTGTCTAAGGGGTGTTTTTTGAGTAAATACATGGGAAAAAGTTGTTGCTTTTTGTATACAAGTTACAGTTTGACTACAAGTACGGGCATAGGCGGATGATTAGGCCGGTTGTAATATTCTGTTTTAATAACCAGAAATTTCCTGGAATCCAGCACCTTCAGCCATTTCAGCAGTGCATCCCGTTCCTCAAACCCGGAATCTCCGCCGCTGTAGATACACAGCATCAGGATCCCGCCCTTTTTCAAAAGGGACAGGGATACGGTAAGTGCCTGAATACTGGATTCTGCCCTTGTGGCAAGAGTATGATCGCCCTTCGGCAGATAGCCGAAATTGAATACAATGCAGCTTACACTCACAGGCTCTGCGTATTTTCCCATATTTACGTGGGAATCCAGAAACAGTTCATAATTGTGAGGGGCATTTTCTTTTTCAAGCCGCTCTCTGGTATTGGCAAGTGCTATTTCCTGAATATCGAAAGCGAGTACATGCCCTTTTTCCCCACAAAGACAGGAAAGAAGCAGAGTGTCATTTCCGTTTCCCATGGTGGCATCAATGCAAAGGTCTCCTTCTTTTACATGCTCTGAGATAAAGTGGGCGCACCACTGTGTGATCTGGTAGTTCATAATGGTTCCTTTCTTTTGTAGTATCCTTATAATGAAAGTCGAAAACAGATGGCAAAATTTCCCGCAAAGTGGGGCATGCAGGTTGCGGGAAGGATTTTCAAACATGCTCTGGAATAGCTGTTAAAAGTCTAAGGCTATTATAACAGATAAAAAAACAAAGAAAAGATGCATATAAAGGTAAATTATGTATGAAAAGCCGAACATATAAAAAATACATTGCATTCATACGTCTCTTTGCATTATAATAAGCGGTACGGACAAAAGGTATAAAATAACAGATGAATTTTGTCCAAAAGATTTCAAAGAGAGATGAGGGAAGATAATGTTAGAGGGAAAGACAGTTCTTCTGGGAGTTACTGGAAGTATTGCAGCATATAAGATCGCATATCTTGCAAGTACGCTGAAGAAGCAGCAGGCAGACGTTCATGTGCTAATGACCAGAAATGCCACTAATTTTATTAATCCCATTACTTTTGAGACACTTACCGGGAATAAATGCCTTGTGGATACCTTTGACCGGAATTTTCAGTTCCAGGTAGAGCATGTGTCCATTGCGAAAAAGGCTGACGTTGTGATGATCGCACCGGCAAGTGCCAATGTGATAGGCAAGCTGGCTCATGGAATTGCAGACGATATGCTTACAACCACCATTATGGCATGCAGATGCAAGAAATTTATTTCTCCGGCGATGAACACCAATATGTTCGAGAACCCCATTGTCCAGGATAATCTAAAAACCTTGGAGCATTATGGATACGAAGTAATCGATCCTGCTGTAGGCTATCTTGCATGCGGCGATACCGGAGCGGGAAAAATGCCGGAGCCTGAGACTCTTTTAAACTATATTTTGAGAGAGTGTGCCTGTGAGAAGGATATGAAAGGGCTGAAGGTGTTGGTTACCGCCGGTCCTACCCAGGAGGCAATTGATCCTGTCCGTTATATTACCAACCATTCTTCCGGCAAGATGGGCTATGCCATTGCAAAAATGGCTATGTTGCGCGGAGCAGATGTCACACTGGTAAGTGGACGTACTGCACTTGCACCGCCACCATTTGTGAGAGTGGTTCCAGTGGTAACAGCCAGAGATATGTATGAGGCTGTAACCTCTGTCAGTCAGGAACAGGATATTATCATTAAAGCAGCAGCAGTGGCAGACTATCGTCCGGCCAGTGTGAGCGATGAAAAAATTAAAAAGAAAGACGATGACATGTCCATTGCCCTTGAGAGAACAGATGATATTCTGAAATATCTTGGAGAGCACAAACCGGATGGACAGTTTCTCTGTGGATTTTCCATGGAAACAGAGAATATGATCGGTAATTCCAGAGTCAAACTTACCAGGAAAAATCTGGATATGGTAGCTGCCAACAATGTAAAAATGGCAGGCGCCGGATTCCAGGGGGACACCAATGTTCTGACTCTGATTACACAGGATGAGGAAGTATCACTCCCGCTAATGAGCAAGGAGGATGCAGCCGGTAAGATCCTGGATAAAATACTGCTTGAGAGAGTTCGCAGATAGTTATTTACAGGCTGTCATTCTGGCAGCATTTATAAATCTTTTGCGAAGCCGCAGGCAGTGGCACTGGTGTTATATTCGCAGATTGTATTTTGTAAATCTGGACAGAGGATAACACATTTTTCAGAGTGGCGGGTAAATACAAAAAAAGCATGCCCGCTGTTCCATACCGTATTGTATCCCTGAGTCTGAATAGGCTCTAATATAGGGAACGATAACAAGGAGGACAACATGAACAAAAAATTTACAACATCTCAAATCACCTTACTGGGCCTTATGATCGCAATTCTGCTTCTTATGGCTTACACACCTCTTGGCTACCTGAATATCGGGCCTCTTGCAATCACCTTTAATATTATTCCGGTTGCCATCAGCGCAATTACAATGGGACCTGTAGGCGGAGCCATTGCGGGAGCCGTATTCGGACTTACCAGCTTTGGACAGTGTATCGGCATTGGCGGTACCAGCCTTATGGGTGTTACCTTATTCGGAATCAATCCATTCCTGGCGTTTGTTCAGAGATTTATTCCAAGACTGGTTGACGGACTTCTTCTTGGATATATTTTCCAGGGAGTCCGCAGGAAATCAAAAAATATTTATCTTTCCTGCGCTGTAACAGGATTTCTTTCCGCATTTTTAAATACTCTGTTTTTTATGGGGTTATTAGTTGGCCTTTTCGGAAATACCGAGTATGTACAGGGACTTATGGGTGGAAAAAACGTGATTCTGTTCATCTGTACATTTGTAGGAATCAACGCAGTATGTGAAATGCTTTCCGCTACCGTTATCACAGGTGCTGTAGGTGCAGCCCTTTACAAGGCAAGGCTTCTTCCGGGAACAGAGAAGAAATCTGAGAAAGTGGTAAAAACAGCAGAAGTTTAAGAAAATTGAAAACAGACAGACTGTTTGCAAAAATGGCCGCTGATTGCGGCTGATGATAGAGAAACCATGGAGGAAAAAATGATTTTAGCAATTGATATTGGAAATACAAATATTGTGGTTGGCTGCATTGATTCAAAGCAAACCTATTTCATTGAGAGACTTTCCACTGTCCGTACAAAAACAGAACTGGAATACGCAGTTGATCTGAAGACAGTTTTGGATTTATATCATATTAAGCGGATTGATATTGAAGGCTGCATTATTTCCTCTGTAGTACCGCAGATTACCAATGCCGTGAAGCTTGCAGCTGAAAAGGTTCTGAAAAAAGAACCTATGGTATTGGGACCAGGTGTAAAAACAGGTCTGAATATCCTGATGGATAATCCCGGACAGCTTGGAGCAGATCTTGTAGCAAATGCAGTTGCAGGAATTCATGAATATTCTCTTCCACTGGCAATTATTGATATGGGAACTGCAAGTACGGTAAGCGTGGTAGATGAGAAGAAGCATTATGTGGGAGGCATGATTTTTCCCGGAATGGGAGTGTCCCTGGATGCCCTTACAGCCCGTGCTTCTCAGCTTAGCGGAATCAGTATTGAAGCACCGAAGCGCATCATTGGAAAAAATACTATTGAATGCATGAAAAGCGGTGTGATTTACAGCAATGCAGCAGCCCTTGACGGAATTGTTGACAGAATTGAAGAAGAGCTTGGACAGAAAATTACAGTTGTTGCAACTGGTGGCCTTGCCCGTAAGATTATCCCACATTGCAAGCGGGAGATTTTGTTGGATGAGGATCTTTTGTTAAAAGGTTTGCTCATTATATATGAGAAGAACAGAAAAGAATTATAAGCTTTCTGAGAATGAAAAATGAGACAGGTCAGAACTTCACAGTTATGAGGTTCTGACCTGTTTTGCCCGAATTCGGTTGCCGTTAGGAACGATGAAAGGCATCTGCAAAATCTTCTGGGACAGGGGCAGTAATACACATGTTTTCTCCTGTAACAGGGTGAGCAAATTCCAGCTGAAAGGAGTGCAGGGGCTGTCTTTTTATAATTCTGTAATCTGGATTGTAGAGAAAGTCTCCTGGCAGCGGATGTCCAATGTACTTCATATGCACACGGATCTGATGAGTGCGTCCGGTTTCCAGATGGAGCTCGATGAGAGAGTAGGAATGATAGGTGGCTAATCGCTCATAGTGTGTGACAGCACTCTCCCCATTTGCGAAATCCACCTGTCTTTTGATGGTGGAATCTGCTGCACGCCCAACAGGCGCATCAATATTTCCTTGCTCTGCTGTGATTCCCTGTACAATTGCCAGGTAGGTACGCCGGATCTGACGTTGCTTCATCTGGGCAGAGAGAACTGCTGCACTATAAGGGTTTTTCGCCAGAATCAGGGCTCCTGTGGTGTCTCTGTCCAGACGGTTGATGCAGCGGTAGACGAAATGCTGTCCTTTTTCTTTAAAATACCAGGCAACTCCATTAGCCAGTGTATTATCATAATTTCCAATGGAAGGGTGCACAGGCATGTCTGCCGCCTTATTTATGACTAAAATATCTTCATCTTCATATAGAATAGAAAGGTCCATTCTCACAGGCAGGATATTTTCAGTGTTGTCCGCTTCCGGAATATGTATGTGAAGAGAATCTCCGACCTGAAGAACTGATTTCCCAAATCCCCGCTCACCATTTAGCTGAATCGCATTTTTATCTGCCTTCATGGAAGATAAAATTCCCCGGGAAAAGCCCTTGCTCCTAAGAAAATCAAGAAGCTGCGTTCCTTCCTGTTCTGGCTGTATCGTGTATGTAAGAATTCTGTCCAAGGTGTTCCTCCTGAAATTGTATTAAAATTATATTGAAACATAAGGATTGTGCGTAATTAAATACTGTATTTTTTTCGCTTAAGGTGTATAATAGCACAGAAAATATTTGCATGGAAGTATCTGAAGCAGTTTTATGAGATATACATCCATGCGACAGGAACTATTTATACATTTAAGGAAAAAGAGGAAACATATGAAACAACAGCAACATCTTTTTACAAACAAAATGCTCCGGGCGCTTCTTGTTCCTATTATTATGGAGCAGCTATTAAATGCCTTGATGGGTACGGTAGATACCATGATGGTCAGCAATGTAGGTTCTGCGGCCATTTCCGCCGTTTCTCTTGTGGATTCTATCAATGTACTGATCATTCAGGCCTTTTCTGCACTGGCAGCTGGAGGTACCATTATCTGTACCCAGTATCTTGGACAGAAGAATCACGAGATGGCAAACAAATCAGCCAGGCAGGCACTTTTTATCATAACAGCCATTTCTGTCTTCATCGTTGTGCTTGGACTTGCTTTCCGTGCACCGCTTCTTAGCTTTATTTTCGGAAAAGTGGACGCGGATGTTATGGAGAATTCCATGGTGTATTTCTTTTATACTGTGCTGTCTTATCCTTTTATTGCGCTTTATGATGCCGGAGCATCCATTTTCCGTGCACAGGAAAACACCAGAGGACCGATGGTGATCTCCATTATTTCCAATGTGATGAATATTGTGGGAAATGGAATTCTGATCTGGGTATTTCATATGGGAGTTGCCGGAGCGGCTATTTCCACACTGGTATCCAGAATTTTCTGTGCAGTAGTAGTGCTGTACCAGCTTAGAAAGAACAGGCAGCCAATTGTGGTACGTGATTATCTGAAAATCCGTCCGGATGGAAAAATGATTGGCAGGATTCTTGCTCTTGGTATTCCTTCCGGTATAGAGAACAGCATGTTCCAGCTTGGAAAGCTGGCAATCCAGTCTACAGTCTCTACACTTGGAACCACTGCTATTGCAGCCCAGGCTATGACCAATATGCTGGAGATGTTAAATGGAACAGCTGTAATTGGTGTTGGAATCGGACTTATGACAGTGGTGGGACAGAGTCTTGGAGCCGGAAGAAAAGACGAGGCAGTTTATTACATGAAGAAACTGATGATCTTTTCCGAAGTCTTTCTCATCGCCTGCTGTGCAGTGGTATATGTCCTTGCACGGCCGATTACCATGATTGGTGGAATGGAAGCTAAAAGCGCTGAAATGTGTCTTGATATGATGTTCTGGATCACCATTGTGAAACCAATCGTATGGATGTTTGCGTTTATTCCGGCTTACGGCATGCGTGCGGCAGGAGATGTGAAGTTTTCCATGATTACTTCCTGCATTACTATGTGGACTTTCCGCTTTTGCCTGTGCGTTTATCTGATCCGGGTCTGTGGCATGGGACCGATGGCTGTCTGGATCGGAATGTTCACAGACTGGACGGTACGTGCGATCGTGTTTGGTCTGCGGTTTAAGAGTGGAAAATGGATGGAACATAAAGTTGTGTAAAAGGTTACTGGTCAAGGAGTAAACAGCAACTCTGTAACTGTAAAAGATAAGGAAAGCTATCCCCTTTTATGTCAAGCGTTTTTGAAAATGTCCTAAAATAATTGAAGTATTAGCCCCGGCTTTTTGCTGGGGCTTGTTATATT
>NZ_JBDGDM010000081.1:0-9285 GCF_040908885.1 Ruminococcus sp. RTP21358st1_G6_RTP21358_211008 | reverse complement strand
AATCTGCCCTTTTGAAATGAGTTTTTAGCAGGATAATATAAATGTGTAATATCTAATCTTAAGTTTATGATGTTGAGATTACCCTGCGGTTCACTACAAAACGCAGGGCATTCATCAAAAAGGCAGTGATGCTCTCCCCGCCGATTCCAATCAGGGCTACCATTGCCGCTGGAAGTGCGGTCATGCAGAGAATGATGATGCGGGCAGTCAGGGACAGCGGCAGGTGGAAAACAGGGATACCGATTGCCAGGGAAAGAACAATGCTTTCTATGGCATTGCGGATGTCAAAAGTTCCGTTTAGGATCTTGCCTTTCTCAATGAAGTTGGAAGGGATAAAGGAAACCGGTGTTTCTTCTGGCTGTGTCATGGCTGCACCTCCTTTTTCGTATCTTTCGCATCTTCGGAAGGCACAGAGGCACTGCCGGATTCTGTGTCCGGAGCTTCCGGGCTGTCAGAAGTATCCGGATACCCGCCTTCCTGCAGGTGTTCAATGTCCTGCGAAGTCAGGGACGGCAGGGAATCATCGGTTTGCTTTTCGTAAACAGTCGTATCTGCAGAGACCTGTACCCCGTCTTCTCCAAATAAAAACACACCCGTCGGGGTGTGATAGGTAACCGGAAGCGTATCCTGATCGGAAAGTGAAAACATCAGGCAGACGGTTGTTTCGGTAGGGTAGCTGGTTTTTTCCGGCAGGAAGGTGATGCTTGTCTGTTCTTTTTTGACATACTCTTTTAGGTAGACAGGAAACTGCCCTTTGAGAGAAGCAATCTGGCTGTCGGAGAAAAATGCTTTTAAAGCATCAAAATCCAGATATTCCGGCATGGGGGTATCAGAATTTGTTTCTGTTGTTTCCTTTGCCGGTTCCCTGCCTTTGTTTCCGGAAGCTTCTTTTTTCTGGCTTTTCCAGAAACTGGGGAGAACCAGTCCGGCAAGCAGCAGAAACAGCATCAGAAAAATGGAAAGAATCACTTTTGTTCTGTTCATAATGGCTCCTTTATTTTTTGTCGAAGATCCAGTAGGCATTTGCCGTAGCATGGATTTCCGACATCATATCAAATTCAC
Source organism: Ruminococcus sp. RTP21358st1_G6_RTP21358_211008 (assembly GCF_040908885.1). NCBI lineage: Bacteria > Bacillati > Bacillota > Clostridia > Eubacteriales > Oscillospiraceae > Ruminococcus > Ruminococcus sp. RTP21358st1_G6_RTP21358_211008. Next base: position 8,223 of record NZ_JBDGDM010000081.1, on the reverse strand, counting down.
GGTTAATATAGTTCTTTGCGTCACTGTCATTGGGATCATTGACCAGTACCTTGCCGTTTGCCGTAACACCTCGGAGTACGATGAAGTGTCCGCCGCTGGTGAAAAGTCCTGCCCGCTGAGAGGAGATGACCGGACAGCCTTCGGAGAGTGCCTGAAGTACCGTATTGGCATTGCTGGTCTGTGTGACGCTGCCACAGCCGAAATGACTGGCTGCAGCCTGAAAGTAGCTCCAGTAGGTTCCAACTCCCGGCTTGTAATAGGAATTCCCGCACCATGCCACCGCATCCGGAGGGGTAATGGTATTCCCGGTCAGGTAGCTGGCGATCATGGCAAAGCTGGTAGGCCCGCAGCCGGAAGATGCGATGGAGCCGCCGCCATAAGGAATGTTCCCGTAATCGGTCTGGAGATAGTGCGGAATCTGCATTCCGTTTGCCGGATAGCTTCCGCCGGTATTGGTAATCTGATAATACCGGAGAACATGCTCCACATATTCCTTGTCCCCATACCGGTCATAATGCCAGTTCGGACGGGCACACATCATATCCGAATAAGCAATGGCGTTTTCTTTGGTATAACCGCCGTCACGTTCCATTGCCCAGTCGATATAGCCGGAGCCGTAATTGTAACCCTGAAGCGCCAGCTTGATGCGGTCCAGGTCGGTAGGTCCGGTACATCCTGCTTTATCCAGTGCATACTTTAATTCCTGAATCCCACATTCGATGGAATAAGCAGGATCGGTGATGCCGTTGGGGACATGGGGGTATTTCTTATTAAAGCCGCCTTCTGCCGCCTGCATGGGATCGCTTCCACGCCCGCCGCTTTCCTGCATCATGACTGCCATGAGGAGTTCCACATAAGCTTCCATGCCGTATTTCTGTGCGACCTGCTGGATGGTAGCCCGGTAAGCCAGCACCTCATCGCTGACACCTACCGCCATGGCAAGACCGGAAGCGGAGCCGCCAAAGAACATGGTCAGGTTTTCCACATAACTGTCTGCCGTTTTTTTCTGCTTATCGGTCAGATGAAAGACGTGATCTGCAAAGTAGGCATCTCCGGCATAGCTGACCGTGTAGGTATGGCGGGTAAAAGTAACCTTTCTGGGTGGTGCATTTTCCTCTTCCGCCGGAACTTCCACCGTGGCCGTTTCTGAAGTAACGTCATAAGAAAAAAGCCCGTCCTCGTTTTCCCGGATCAGGCTTTTGAGTTTGCTGATATTTATATTTTTATAGTCATCCTGGCTGGCACAAAACTGTGCGATGAGCTGGTTCGCATTTACGATGATACTGGAAGCGTAAGGATCGCTGATAGAGGCAGTATCTCCTTCCGGGAGTCTGGCAATTTCCGCATTGATCTTAGCAAGCAGTGCATCATGGCTTTCCTGAAGCACCTCCACGATTGCCTGATTGGAAGCCCGGATATTTTCACTGATTACCGTGTTGCTGGTCAGTGCTCCGGTATTTTCAGAGAGGTCTCCGAAGACGAGTCCCGGAAGCATGACAAGGAACAGAATGGGAAGCATCAGTACACCGCCGACGGCTGCTCCAGTTTTCGCAAGGGTGCGCCTGTGCCGGAATACTGTACCGATGACAGCAAGAGGACTGCCCATCAAGGCTGTTTTTGGCATGTTACATACGCTCCTTTCGCTGTGGGGCTGGCGGCAGTTTCTGGACAATGGATTCATTGTAGGCTACTTTGCCGCTGCCGGAAGTATATGGTGTTTTTTCGACCGTATCCTGTGCATACTGCTTGTACCAGGTGGAACCATCCACGGACTGTACCGTAGAGTAGGAGCCCTGAGTAGGAGCTGCATACTGGTCGGCATGGTACAGGGCAAAATCCCGGTTTCCGGAGCTTCCGGTTTCGGTACCGGTGATCCTTCCGCCACCGATTTCTACATTATCATAGGAAGAACCGCCGCCCGGATTGATGCCCATATAGGAAGTAAAGGCTTTCTGTGCGTCTGCTCCCTTGATGGAACCTACCTGACCGTAATTTCCCTGTGCAATGTTGCTGATGACCTGATTGGCAAAGTCTCCGCCTTTGTTCAGGGATGACTGGTAGAGCATGTTTCCGATACTGCTGTGTTCGGTATAACCGGTTGCGGAATTGACCGCTTCTCTTTGTACCTGTCTTCCCACTGCCCCGGCAAGCCCGCCGGATAGGAAGCTTCCTGCGACAGCCGCACTTCCGGGAGAAGAGGCTTTGTGGTAGCCGCCACCACCATGGGAACGCATGGAACCGGTCAGGCTCCGTCCTGCAATCAGAAGTTCAGCCATCATGTTTCCTCCGGTATTGCCGACATTGATGCCAAGCGATGCCAGAAAAGAATCAATTTTCTGGGATACCTTTAAAAAGGCAATGGCACACAGGAACCAGACGAAGACATTTCCGGTTACCGCTTCCTTTCCCTGACTGGCAACTGCCGCTTCCACGTCTGCTTCCGTAAGCTCCGCTGCAAAGACCGGCATGGAGCAAAACAGTACCAGACAGGCAGTTAGTACCAGGAATGGTATGAGTTTCTTTCTAAGTTTCATTTTGGTCCTCCTTTCTTATAGGGATAACGGATTGGCAAGGAAGGTGCCGACCATAGAAGTAAACAGCCGCAGGCACCACGCATTCATCAGAAGCAAAAAGAACTGGCCGCCAAGCATCCGGCACCAGCTTTTGAAGATATTTCCGGTTGACTGGCTGGCACCCATGGAAAAAGCTGCCGGGGCTGTGTAGACCAGTACCCCCAGAAGAATATAGCGTTCTGCCGCTTCAAAGAGCAGTTTGATGTAGTTCCACGCCAGAATCAGTACCAGAATCAGTGCAATGATGGCTACCGCCCCATTTGCACAGACTCCCAGGATGACTGTGACTACGGAGTTAAAATCCGCAAATTTTAAAGGCGGCAGGTCTTCCGTCAGAATCCAGTTGTACGGTGTTCCTGAAATCTTCAGGAGCAGATCCACAATATCTTTCGCATAGAAGGTGAGAAAGATAAAGAGGAAGGAACGGATGGACAGCTTAATGGGATCTTCCGCTTCGATACCGGCTCCCATAAAGTAATTTTTAAAGAGCTGCCATACCCAGTTTAAGAGGATCAGCCCGATGCCCAGTGCCAGAAAGACCTGATACATGGTCTCGGCAGCAGGAAAGTAGCGAAGAAACGTATCCATGGAACAGCCCAGAGCACCGAGGACTGAAGTGGTGATCAGATCCAGAATGTTCATGACCTGTTCGGCAATCCATTCCACGATTCCGTCAAGTATTCCCATAGTGGCATCTCCTTTCGTCTATCCGTTCCATTTTCCGCCTGCAAAGAACGGGGTGATGTAAGCCATGATAAAGCCAAGCCCGTTTAAGATCGCCCAGGTAATGACGATACGCTTGAGCCATGCACGTGATTCGTCCACGGTTTTTCCGCTTTTGGAAAAATTCATCATCAGAAGGGCAACCGATGCCGTTACGACTGCAGCAATGGTGGAAATGAGGATAATCTGGTTATAGACATCCTTCATGATCTCATTGGCTTTGGTCCAGATGGTAGCGGCAAAAACCGGCTGTGTGTATCCGCAGAGGACTGTGACAGCCAGAAATGCAGCATACAGGCATCTGCCATAATTGACATGCCGTTTTGTGTCCGGCGGAGCGTTTTTCAGTTTGTGTTTCACGTAAAAGTACCTCCTTTTTATAAGAGCGGCAGGAGAATTACCTCCCCTGCCTTTGCTTATGGTTTTCCTGCCTCAAGAAAGGACGCAGCCCGGTCAATGCAGGCTGCGTCCTAAATCAAAGTATGAAATTGTAAAGATCCTCCTATCTTACAGAAAAAACGCAGCTTATTTGCCGCAGGAGAGGCTTCCCATACGGCAGTGCTGCGTTTCGTTCTGCATATAATTTTGACAATATCAATTTTAACATGGGTAAATTACCGCTACAATCGCAGGACTGTGCCAGTTACAGACGATGGAGTGCCAAAAATGTGACCAACGCTAAAAGCGTTATAAATGCAATCCTTATGGATACTGTAAGCGTGATTTGCAACCAATTATACTGGATTTACATGACTAATGCTTTAAGCGTTAGTGAATACTGGAAGGAGGAGGTGTGCGTGTGAAAGGAATGGGAAAGGCAATCCGCAGGTACAGGGAAGAGGCAGGAATTACGCAGGAGAGACTGGCTGAACTGGTGGATATCAGTACCAACCATCTGGGTGCGATTGAGCGGGAAGTGAAAACACCTACGATGGAAACATTTGTAAAGCTGTTGAATGTATTAGGTGCGGAACCGAATGAAGTGCTGAAGGAAGTGATTCCTCTTACCAGAATGGAACATACTTCTGTAGTGGAAGGAAAGCTGGAAAGGCTCACACCGAAGAAGCAGGAAAGCGTGCTTCGGATGCTGGATGTGATAATTGAAGAGATGATGAAATAGAAGCTGTCTGCGAAATTGCCGCAGGCAGTTTTTTTGAAAGCTGTATATGCAATAAAACACATAAAAATATGCGATTTATGATGAAAGTGATTGCAAGATTTGATATAGTAATCCTAAAAGCATTATAAAACTAATTCTTAAAGGATGACTATAATATGAAAAAGGGATATGTGGGATTATTGGCATGTGCGTCAGGAATTCTGATCGGACTGGGAATCAGCCGGCTGGATCTGACAGGTTATCTTGAAAAAACACAGGAGCAGGAATATCACCCGGTAGAAAGAAAGGTGCCTGAATCAGTAGAAAGCAAGCTGAAAGATCCAAAACAGTGCTGGCTGTGTGGAAGCGATGAACGGAGTATGATGGATTATTTCCGGAAGTTTGACGATCTGGGAGTGATCTGTACCAATCACTGGTATGTGATGGATATGCATATCCGGAATCATGATGAGGACGGGAATCTTACCGGCCCGCAGGGAAACGGGCATATGGGTTATACCGGGACAGGAGAAGGCGGCTGCTTTTTCCATACGGAGCAGATGTCGGATTACGGGATTTCCGAAGTATCGGTGGATTACGGGGAAGATAGTATCTTCGATGTGAAAAAAGTACAGAACCATCTGTGTCAGGAATGCCTGGATAAGCTGGTGGAAAGCATGGAGGTATTCTGTGAGGAAACGCAAAAACCCAAGCCCCGTGATCTGGTACTGGTGGATTTTCAGACATTGGAGCTGTACGCCATTCAGGAGCATAATGCGGGATACTTTATCCGGGATTATTATGTGGAAATTGAGTCGGAGGAAGATGGGGTGGAAGTAAAGGCATTTTACTGCCCGAAGCTTAATAACGGGAAAAAGGATGGAGAATAAATTGAGGTTTGCATTGGTGAGGAGTATAATGTAAGTACGTGTTATGTATTGGAAAAACTTGAATTTAGCAGAAAGAAGGATTGTTATGAAATTTATCAATACTAGAAAATTCACATGGATAATTTGTATAATAGGATTTTTGCTTGCTCTTGTAAGTATATTTTTCTTACCGAGTATTATTCCAGTACATTTTGCAAATGGGATTGCGGATGATTATGGAAGAAAAATACAAATATTTTTATTTCCTATATTACAAGTGCTTATCACTTTTTTGACTGGACGAGAAAAAGTAAAATATTGCCTGACACATTCAAAAACTTTCTTAACGGACATTCAGTTTAATTGGATGATAGATGGTGTACTTTTATTGGTAATGTTTGCAGAAATATGGGTTATCTATGCTTCATTTGCATAGAAATACTTGCATAACAATTTACATTTGATTGAGCAGATAAAAATGATTTGAGGTGGTAGCAATGAAAAAGCGATTGGGAATCATAGCCGGAATTTTAGGAATTGTATTGGCAGTCATTGGCATTGTACTGAAGCAGAAAGAAAACACAGCCGTTTCTGTTATTGGTGGTGCGGATGGCCCGACTTCTATTTTCATAGCAGGGAAGTTAAATGGTGATAATTTTATTTTTATGATTGTAGTTGGAATTATTTTATTGATTTTGGCAGGAGTTATTTTTTACAAACGTAAGCATTAAGTTACAGTTTTTTAGACTGTGTATGGCGGAAGAACCGGGAAAGTGTAGATATATCATGGGGATTTTGGAAAAAAATAAAAAAAGTAAGGGTACAGCGTTTGTCTATGATGAGAATAATGATTACTATAAGATGGAAATAAACGGGATTGAATTTGTCTGTGACAGTATACATTCCGATTATGAGAAGCATGCAGTTGAACTGGCACAGGCGTATGAGAAAAGGCTGCCGGATATCGTGGATTATCTTATGCCGGATATAAAGGAGATGTTTGGAATTACAAATCCAGATGTAATAGCAAACTCACTAGGAAAGCCGAGTATAGATTTGGATAGAGGAACACTGACTTATCTGGAGCACACAATGGACAGCCTACATATTATTGAAATGGAATTTGACGGTATCTTCACGGCATTCTATAACTCCTGTATTGATGGATAGGACTTTAGTAACATAGAGCTGCAGTTGTCTACAGCTTTTATCCAGACTTCGGATGTTACAGAGAAGCAATCAGAAATGGATTGATCGATTTCTGAAGCAGTATCCGGTGAAATCCTTGAACATATGAAGGAAAAGTATGTATGTTAATTTTATTTTTATTGTAGACAAAAGATAGGACTGATATGATAAAAGAACAGGTTATTACAAATAGAGGTGGAGTATTTGATGCAGAAAATATTATTACTGGAGGATGACTTGAATCTAAATCGGGGAATTGCCCTGTTACTTTCACGGGAAGGGTATGAGGTTCGTCAGGTTTATACAATAAAGGAAGCAAAAGAAGCATTTCAAAAAGGAGATTATGCTCTTGTTATCAGCGATATTACATTGCCGGATGGTACAGGACTGGATTTTGGAAGGATGGTACGTGCAGGTGGAGATACATATCTTATCTATCTTACGGCTTTGGATCAGGAAATAGATATTGTAAATGGTTATGATACAGGGGCAGATGATTATATTACCAAACCATTTTCACTGATGGCTTTGGTGTCGAAGGTGAACGCATTGATGAGACGGCTTTCTAAGGTACAGGCACAGATTATGTCTTCCGGAGAGATTACGGTGCATATGAAAACGATGCAGGTGTATAAAGGGGATGAACCAGTTACTTTAAGTAAGAAAGAATTCTCTCTGTTGCTGTATCTCTGGGAGAATGCAGGACAGATTGTTTCAAAAGAAAGTATCCTGGAGCATGTATGGGATATAGACGGTCAATTTGTCGATGATAATACGGTTACTGTCAATATAAGCAGACTGAAGAATAAACTTGGAACAGAAGAGATAGCGAATGTGAGAGGACTGGGATATATATGGACCGGAAAGGTAAACAAAAATTAAAACGGTATTTTATCGTATATGTAATCTTTGCAGTATTTTTTACAGTAGGAATGTATCTGATAACAAAGTATGAGGAAAATGCGAAAGCAACGCAGATAGCACTGCTCCTTGCAGAACATCCTGAACTGGAAGGGGAAATAGTTGCAATCTGGGAAAAGTCAGGAACAGTAGATTTTATAAGAGACCGGGACGATCAGAAGATAGAAAGAGTCGTACAGATGCTGGAAGAAACTTATGGTTATCACTCAGGGAGTGGATCTTCAGATGTGGTTATAAGGATTATCTGGGGAATTGGATTACTAGTGGGAGTCATAGTATGTAGCCTGTTCTTGTACCTGGACCGAAGAAAAAACTGGAGCAGATACGGTGATGAGGAACAATTACAGCAATTATATGAATGTCTGCAGGAATTCAGAAAAGGAAAATTCCAAACATATCCTGAAGAAACATCAGAATCGGAACAATGGTTAAAGGTGTGGGAATCTGTAAAGGAGCTGGGGCAATATTTCGAAGATTTGAAGGAACGTCTGGAGCAGGAAGAAAATGGTACGAAGAGTCTGATTACAGATATTTCCCATCAGTTGAAGACTCCGCTTGCATCACTCCGGATGAGTCATGAGCTGGTGGCAGAAAATCGGGTTACAGGAGAAGAACAGAGGGAGTTTCTGGAGCAGGAATCACAGGAACTTACCAAACTGGAACAGCTCTTGAATGAACTGGTAAATCTTTCAAGGCTGGAAACACATATGATCCAGATACATTCGCTTCATGAAAGCCTGAAGAAAACGCTAACAGAGGCTGTCAGTCAGATTTTGAACCGCTCCCCGTCAAGTAGACAATTGAAAAAATATAAATTTTTCTTGCCAGCAGAAATTTATCTGCTGGCAGT
>NZ_JBDGDM010000080.1:0-9907 GCF_040908885.1 Ruminococcus sp. RTP21358st1_G6_RTP21358_211008 | reverse complement strand
TGCCTATATTTTAACACAATGAAAGGAACCTGCGAACAGATTCCTTTCCATTTTTTTCTTAAGTTTATGATGTTGGGGTAATCTGGAGGTCCGACAGTCTTCCGGAAGGAAAGCCACGCAGGAAACCACGTTTCAAAGAGCCAAAGACAAAGAAACACCGGAAAGCAGAAAAAATGGCAGAGCCTTCCAAAGTAATGGCATCGGCTCCCCCACAGTCTGAACCGGACGCACCAGCTCCGCCAAAAAGTAAAAAAAAAGAACACCGGCAGTTTGATACCTCCACCAAGCGGGGCATCAAAAAACAGGCAAAGGAAGATATCCGTTATCTGAAGTGGGAGCAGAAAGAAGCCAGCCGACAGAAAAAAGAGGCGGCGAAACAGATAAAAATACAGAAAAAAACGGAAGCCCGGAGACGAAAGGAGGAAGAAAAACGGGCAGTTTCCGAAAAGCGGGCTGCAAAAAAAGAGCAGAAAAAAAAGGTGGTTTCCAAGGAGGACACCTCATCTGCCACGTCAAAACCCGTTTCCCGGAAAAAGCGAAAGAAAGACCAGACCTTGGAGGATTATCTTCCGGTGGAAAAAATCGCAAACGGAATCGTCTATACCACAGACGGACGGTACGTGAAGATCCTGGAGATTGAACCAATCAACTTTCTGCTTCGAAGTGCCAGGGAACAGCAGGGCATTATCTACAGCTTTATCAGTTACTTAAAGATCAGCCCTGTCAAACTCCAGATCAAGATGATCTCCAAAAAAGCAGACATCAATAAGCATCTGGAGCAGTCCCAGCTGGAGCTGGAGCGGGAAACCGATCCCCACTGTCAGGAACTGCAGCGTGACTACATCCAGTTTGTCCAGAACTTAAGTTCCAGAGAAGCAGTATCCAGACGGTTCTTTCTGATCTTTGAATATGAACCATTCAACGCAAACCGAAAGGAAGAGGAACGGGAAATCCTTGCTGCTCTTGAGACAGCCTCCCAGACCGCCAAAACCTTTCTATACCAGTGCGGGAATGAAGTGGTCTCCCATGACAATGAGGATGAATTTACTACGGATGTTCTCTACACCCTTTTAAACCGTACCCTTTGTACGGAGGTTCCGCTTTCGAACCGGATCAGCACTGTACTGTCCGCCTATACAAAGGAAAATCGCATGGAGGAACTGGATCACATCCGGATCAACGAGTTTCTCGCACCGGAAAGTGTGGATTTCAAGCACTCCCATTATGTGCAGATCAATGGGCTTTACCATTCCTACCTGCTTGTGCCGTCTGACGGCTACAAAAACCGGGTAACTCCCGGATGGCTGTCACTCCTTGTCAATGCCGGGGAAGGGATTGATATTGATTTCTTTCTCCAGAAACAGCCAAAGGACAAGATTCAGCAGCGTCTCGGTCAGCAGATCCGTATCAACCGTTCCAAATTAAAGGATGCGTCCGATACCAACACTGATTATGACGATCTGGATTCTGCCATCCGCTCCGGATATTTTCTGAAGCAGGGACTTGCCAACAACGAAGATTTCTATTACATGAATCTTCTCATCACCATTACTGCTTCCACGTTGGAAGAACTGCAGTGGCGGATTCAGGAAATGAAAAAGCTCCTGATCTCGCAGGATATGAACTTACACTCCTGCTACTTTTTACAGGAGCAGGGATTTTTATCCTCTCTGCCGCTGGCAAATCTGGACAAGAAGCTTTTTAAGCTGTCCAAGCGGAACGTACTGACTTCCGGGGCGGCAAGCTGCTATCCCTTCGTCAGCTACAGTATCTGCGATGATAACGGAATCCTCTTTGGGGTAAACAAGCATAACAATTCCCTGGTCATTGCGGATATCTTTGATTCCAGGCAGTACAAGAACAGCAACATCTGTATCTTAGGCTGTTCGGGAGCAGGAAAGACCTTCACCATGCAGACCATGGCACTAAGGATGCGAAGAAAAGGCATCCAGGTGTTCATCATCGCTCCGCTAAAGGGACACGAATTTTACCGGGCTGCAAGGAATGTCGGCGGAGAATTTATCCAGATCTCTCCTGCCAGTAAGAACTGTATCAACATCATGGAAATCCGGAAGGTAGACAATTCTGTAAATGAACTGCTGGACGGACCGACACTGGATGCCTCCGCACTGGCAGGCAAGATCCAAAGGCTTCACATCTTCTTCAGTCTGCTGATCCCGGATATGTCCCATGAGGAGAAGCAGCTTCTGGATGAAGCCCTAATCAAAACCTATGCCAGAAAAGGGATTACACATAAAAATGAATCCCTGACAGATCCGCAGCATCCGGAGCAGTACAAAAAGATGCCCATTCTGGAGGATGTCTACAATGTCCTGCTGGAAAGCGAGGATACCAAACGTCTGGCTCATATCCTGAACCGCCTGGTTCACGGTTCTGCTTCTTCCTTTAACCAGCAGACCAATGTGGACCTGACCAATAAATATACGGTACTGGATATCTCCGAACTGACCGGTTCCAGCGATCTTTTAACGGTCGGCATGTTCGTTGCCCTGGATTATGTCTGGGATAAAGCGAAGGAAAACCGTACCGAAGAGAAAGCCATCTTTGTCGATGAGGTCTGGCAGCTCATCGGTGCATCCAGCAACCGGCTTGCAGCGGAATTCGTACTGGAGATTGCCAAGATCATCCGTGCTTACTCCGGAGCCGGCATCTTTGCCACACAGGATTTAAACGACTTCTTTGCTCTGGATGACGGGAAGTACGGCAAGGGTATCATCAATAACTGCAAGACCAAGATTATCCTGAACATGGAGGATGAAGAGGCACAGCGGGTGAAGACTATCCTGCATCTATCGGAAACAGAAGTAATGAACATCACCCATTTCCAGCGGGGCAACGGTCTGATCTCAACCAACAACAATAACATCACTGTGGAATTTAAGGCTTCCAATCTGGAAAAGGAGCTGATTACCACAGATCGGCAGGAGCTTCTGGAAATCCTTGCGAAACAGAAGAAACAGGCTGTGTAACTTTTGGCAGCACTGACGCTGCCCTTTTCATTTGAACTTTAAGAAGGAGGAGACTTATGTTACAGACATACAAATCCTATACCAGACGGACGCTGGCTATGCTGCTGGCAGTCCTTGTCGCAGTCGGCGCATTGTTTTCCGGCAGTTTTCCGGTTCATGCAGCCGACGGCACCATCAGCTATAAGGCAGGTGCCAATATCCCTTACGGCAGCTATTTTACCTCCCGCATGAGCTTTGACGGGAGCAATACTGCCTACTGCGTGGAACCACTGAAGAAAACACCTTCCTCTGGTTCCTATTCCTATGACCTTTTAAGCCAGAACTCCCCGCTCAGAAAAGCGCTCTACTACTTAAACGGCGGTTACGGCTACGATAAAGTCGTCAAGGATAAATATTTCAGTGGCTGGAGTGATGATAACAGCTATGTCATCGGACATCTGGTTGTCGCTTACATCTATGCCGGTAATTCCGCTGACACCGGAGCTTTCCATGGCGCCCCGCAGTCCTATATTGATAAAGCACTGGAAGTAGCCAGTGCCATTCAGGGACTTCCGAACCCGCCGGAAGGCTTCCGGGCATTCATCGTTCCGGGACAGGGCAGCCAGACCATTGCCGGAAGCTGGTATCAGGTTCCAAACGGCTGGATCGAACTGAAAAAATCTTCTGCCAACGGAAGCGTATCGGACGGGAATCCGAATTACAGCTTAAAGGGTGCTGTGTATGGGATCTATCAGGGTGAGAAGCTCATCCAGAAACTGACCACTGATGAAAACGGGTATGCCAGATCCGGCGAACTGGAGGAAGGCGATTATACCATAAAAGAGCTCTCTGCTTCCAAAGGCTACATTGTAGACACCAAAGCTCACAAAGTCACCGTAAAAGCAGAACAGACTTCTGCTGCAAACGTAACAGATATTCCGCAGAATAATCCCATGAATCTGGTGCTTGAAAAGCTGGATGCCGAAACAAAGAAAGCCTCCCCACAGGGAGCAGCTTCCCTTGCAAACGCAGAATTTACAGTCAAGTTCTATACCGAGCAGTCTGACAGTGATCCTGCGGAAGCTGGAAAGAAACCGGCACGTACCTGGGTATTAAAAACAGATGTTTCCGGAAAGATGCATTTTACCAAAGATTCCTTTGTAAGCGGCGATGCCTTTTACTATACCAGTGATGGCAAGACCGTCTGTCTTCCGCTCGGTACCATAACGGTACAGGAAAGCAAAGCCCCTGCCGGATACCAGCTCAATCCAACTGTCTTCGTACAGAAAATTACAGGTGACGGTAAGCAGGAAATGGTTTCGGTATACCAGTCTTCTACCATAGAAGAATCTGTCATCCGTGGCGGAGTGAAGATCCAGAAACGTGACAGCGAGACCGGAGAAGCAAAACCGCAGGGTTCTGCCACTTTGGAAGGTACTGTCTTTGCGATCACTACGTTAAATGAAAATCCGGTATTAGTAGACGGAACATCCTACACGAAAGATCAGGTTGTCCTTACACTTACTGCCGATAAATCCGGTTCTGCTGCAACTGCAAAAGATGCTCTCCCATTCGGACATTACCGTGTGGATGAAACAACTGCACCTTCCGGTTATCTGAACAGCGGAAAGATCTCTGTAGAATTTGACATCACAGAACAGGGAAAAATCGTGGAACTGACTGCAAAAGACAATTCCATCTCCAATCAGGTCATCCGCGGGGATCTGGAATTTGTCAAGATTGCTGACGGCAGCCAGAACCGTCTGGCAAATGTGCCATTTAAGATCACTTCCAAAACAACAGGCGAAAGCCATGTGATTGTGACAGATGCCAACGGTTATGCCAGCACTTCCTCCAAATGGAACAAACATACCGCAAATACCAACCGGGGTGAGTCTTCGGAAGACGGCATCTGGTTCGGCACCTCCAAACCGGATGATTCCAAAGGCGCTCTCATTTACGATACTTACACTCTGGCGGAACAGCGTTGTGATTCCAACAAAGGCATGGATCTTTTAACCTTTGAAGTCAAGGTTTATAAGGATTCTGTTCTGATACAGGTTGGAACTCTGACCGATGATGCCATTGAGATCGGCACGACTGCTCTGGATGCCGAGACCGGTACACACATGAGCCAGCCGGCAAAAGAAGTGACCATTGAAGACGTTGTGGAATACGAAGGACTGAAAAAGGGCCAGAAATACAAACTGACTGGAACCTTAATGGATAAAAAAACCGGGGAACCAATCCTTGTGGATGAAAAACCGGTGATTTCTGAAACTGAATTTACTGCAAAGAAATCCTCCGGCTCCGTCAAAGTAACCTTTACCTTTGATGCAACTTCCTTAAAGGGAAAAACAACCGTTGTCTTCGAGGAATTATATCAGGATGAGATGCAGCTTGCAGTCCATACCGACATCAACGATGAAGACCAGACCATCTATTTCCCGGAAATCAAGACTACTGCGAAAGATGCGGACACGAACTCCAATATTTCCTGTGCAAAGGAAGAAATCACGCTGGTGGATACGGTTTCCTTTAAGGGGCTGGTTCCTAACCAGAAATATGAAGTGACTGGAACTCTGATAGATAAAGAAACAAAGAAACCAGTCGAAGCAGACGGAAAACCGGTGACAGCAAAAGCATCCTTCAAGCCAAAAGAATCCGCTGGTACGGTAGATGTTACCTTTACCTTTGATGCCAGCTCCTTAAAAGGGAAAACAGTAGTTGTCTTTGAATCCCTGGCTTACAAAGACAAGGAAGTTGCCGTACACACAGACATTGCGGATGAAGGACAGACTATTTACTTCCCGGAAATCAAAACCACTGCAACAGATGCTGCTTCCGGCACACACTATGCAAAACCGGAAAAAGAACTGACGCTTACAGACCTTGTGGAATACAAAAACCTGATCCCAGGCAAAGAGTACAAGCTGACAGGAACACTCATGGATTCGGAAACCGAAAAACCTTTCGATGTGGATGGCAAAGCTGTGACTGCAGAAACAAGTTTCACTCCGGAAGAAGCTAACGGCAGCGTAGAGCTTTCCTTTACCTTTGATGCCTCTGCACTTTCCGGAAAAACGCTCGTGGCATTTGAAACAATGACTTTTGAAGATCACGAAGTAGCGGTACATGCGGACATCAAAGATGCCAACCAGACCATCTACTTCCCGGAAATCAAAACCACAGCCAAAGACGGCAGTGACGGGGATCAGGATGTCTCTGCTTCCAAGGAAGCGACTATCGTAGATACGGTCACTTATCATGGTCTGATGCCTGGATCTGAGTACAAAGTCATCGGAACCCTGATGAATAAGGAAACCGGAGAGGCTTTGTTAAAAGACGGAAAACCAGTTACCGCTCAGGCAGAATTTAAAGCAGAAAAAGCTGGCGGCTCTGTGGAAGTTACCTTTACCTTCGACGCTTCTGCTCTTGCCGGACAGGATGTGGTTGTCTTTGAAAAGCTCTACTATACAGACGGAAAAACCGAGCATGAGATTGCTTCCCATGAGGATCTGAAGGATGAAGGTCAGACCGTACACATGACGGAGCTTTCGAAAGAACCGGAGACGCCTCCGGTAGCTCCGCCTGTAAAGACCGGCGATGAGACGCCGCTTCTCCTGTATGCCGGAATCGCCATAGCTGCACTTGCAGGTGCAAGTGTCCTGGGCATCGTTTACTTCAAACGCAAAAAGAAACATCAGTAACTCATAACGAAGACTCCTGCAGGCAGCTCCCACATGGAACTGCCTGCTTCTTTAGTAGGTGATGAATATGAAACACCCCCACTGCAAGACAGATGCCAAGCACATCCGTCATTTTCTGAACCTCTGTGAAGGGAACTGGCACTCCTGTATCTACGTCTGGTGCCGCACTTGTAACGCACAGGAAAGCTGTGAGAACTCTGGCTTTTTATTCCATCCGGATGAAACGGGAAGCCCCTGCATCCTCCCTCTTTCAGATGCAGCGCTTTTGTTTCCCCGGATACCGGAGCCAACCGAATGTACCGGAAGCATGAGCATTGCTGCTTTTACAGAGCTTTATCTGCCCTATCTGGCCGCTCAGAAGCTGCCTTTAAAGCCATGTCCCATTCCGGCACTGCTCCGGCTTCAGGAGAACCAGCAATATGACTGGTAACAAAAAGTTGCACTTTCAGGCTCTTATACGTACAGGATATGTAAAGAAAGGAGGCACTGCCTATGTTAAACGTAATTTCAATCATCCAATGTATCGATCAGGTCTTTACGAACCTGATATTTATTCCCATGATTTTTGTCCTGTATGTGAAATTCCGTCCGAAAAAGCCATGGACCAGAAGGCGCAGGAACACTTACCTGCTCTGTCTGGTACTGATCAGCTTATTCCTGCTACGGATTTTCTGTGAGAAGTTCATCTTTACACCGGTTAATTATCCACGTTTCACAGACAGCGGCTTATTCCCGCTCATCCGAGCAATTTTCTATCCCGGCATCTGAAAAATGGGGATTCGTGCCATTTAGTCCGAATCTGGGATCAGTATCCGCTTGCGTCCTATGGGAATTCATCACCTGCTTACTTACAATATAAGTATACAGTACGTACTGGTTATTCACGTACACGTTACGTATCGTGTATGTACAAGCGAGGTGAAAACAGATGAAGAAACCAAAAATCATCCGCTGCCCTTACTGCGGCGGAACAGCAATATTAAGAGATGCATCCTTTGTATATGGAACGCATTCTCATGGCGGACAGGTTTATGTCTGCTCCCACTATCCATCCTGCAATTCCTATGTCGGGGTACATCCGGGAACCAAGATACCAAAAGGAACGCTCGCCAACCGGGAGCTTCGTCAAAAGCGGATTCAGGCACATCGAATTTTCGATCAGATCTGGCAACAGGGCATCCTTTCCAAACCGGAAGCATATCGCTGGGTGGCAGATAAGTTCTGTCTGACAGATAAGCAGGCTCACATCGGACAGTTCAGCAACTATATGTGCGACCAGCTCATTCGGGAATCCGCAGATGTTTTAAAGAACAACCATATTCCCTTCCGCCTCCGGGCAGCCAGCTGAAAGGCGGTGATTGATGATGACCTTACCACTAAATAAAAAGCAAAAACAACTGGTGGAAAAATCCATGGATCTGGTTCCGATCATGATTCGTTCCATGACCCGCACCGCTGCCTATGTAACTGAGGAAGAACAACAGGAATTATGTCAGATTGGATATCTGGCTTTGTGCCGGTCGGCTGTCGGATTTGAGGAAGGAAGATCATTCCAGCCTTATGCCAAAACTATCATCCGTCATGCCATCTTTGACTACTGGCGGAAAATTGCCCGTGACCGCTCCATGCTCTGTTCTCTGGACGAAGCATCATCTGAAGATGAACATCTCCATTATCGTGATTTGTTTTCCTACGAGGATACACAAACAACTCACCCGGAAAAGGACACAAACCAGACCTTGCTTCTTGAGCATTTAACCCAGCTTGGCACCGGACAGTCCTCAACTATTCAGAAGGGAATTGTAGCCCTCTATCTGCAACAGCAGGGATATACCAGCTTTGACTTGGCAAAACACTACCAAGTACCAGCCAATCGTGTACGGGCATGGCAGAGCAAAGCACGGAAACTATTACAGCAGGATGATGCACTCTATGCACTTCTGACTTAACCTTGAAGGAGGGAACTTTTATGCTGACACTTTATACTGCTGTCGGAACCTTAAAATTTCAAAAAACGACAGGCGGAAAATCCATTCCTCTTGTAATCAACGATGGACAAGAATATGGACTATCGGATGACGAGCTGCTGCTCTGGAGCTGTCTTGCCTTCCAGATTCTGACGCTCCATGAACTCCAGGATGCCTATACCCTGCGCCAGATACAGAAAGAAGGTCCGAAAGGCTTATCCTTCCAACACTATCTGAACCGACTTTCCTTACGCGGTCTGGTTGTAAGCGGAATTGGACTGACAGGGGTGGATGCCTTATATCGCCTTCTCGGCAGTCTGACCATTATTCCCTTGAAGGATACCTTTCCCATCCGGCTCTTTGGCTGCGTTCAGCTTTATCTGGAAGGAACTATTGGTGCAAAAGAGTTTGGCAGATATTTAAAGAAGAAACCCTCTTCACCGATGGAAGATACCATTCTGAAGCTGGCTGATAAGGTATCCCTCACGACCGCTGAGCTTGTCACAAGTATGGAGCAGGAAAAAGTAATCCACAACGAATCGGATATTATGGATGAGTTATACACAGAACCGGAGACAACTTACCAAACACTTGTGGATGATGTCCAGATTCACCATACCCAGTATCCAGTGCTGCAGGCTATTGCTAATTTGTACCTGAATAAACAAATCACATTTCATACATGTTAAAGGAAGGAACCTTATGCCAAAACCATTTTTCACAAAGCTGGTTGCCATCAGTGCAATCGGCTTTTTCTGTGTACTTTTTGGGTGCATCTTCGGGATCGCCACCCATGACCGGCTCTTTATCCTCATGAGCCTCCTCATCGGAATCTGCAGCATCTTGCGTGCACTCAGTTTCTACCACCTGATCCATACACATGCTTATCTGTCACTGGACGTAAGCTGCACGAAACGGGAACAGACACTCTTCGGGAAAAACCAGCAATATTGGTTTGCCAGTGATAACGGAAAGGAATACGCCTTCTCACTGGAAAAGAATATCAAACTCCTAGAGGGACATCGGTATCGGCTGTACTTCCGGAAACCACAGCAGGGAACAGGGCAATCGATGCCATGTGCCGGAGATATTCTCGGATATGAAGAACTCACCGATCAACTGCCGGAACTTCCGGATACATCCGTTTAGATAGAAAATGAGCCGCCCGTACTGCATCACCCCTACTGATATGCCCCTTGTCAAGTAGACAGGTGAAATATCTAAAGGTAATCGAGTAGGAGGCGGTGACTAACCGCCGTCC
>NZ_JBDGDM010000007.1:0-106913 GCF_040908885.1 Ruminococcus sp. RTP21358st1_G6_RTP21358_211008 | reverse complement strand
CGTTGCGCCGGCGAGTGAGCAATCACCATTGTCCGAGTGCGTCCGCCTTGAACAACTTTCAACACACTAAATAGCAATTTGAGTTATAAAAAAAACAGATGCTGTCGGGATACCATGCTGTCTCATATTTCAAGTCGTTCCCGGCAATATCTGTTTTTTACGATTTTATGGACACCTTAAAAGGCGCCAGTTTACAACTGCTTAATCAGGCAACTGCAAACTTCTGTAATGTACGGTTAAATTCCTTGCTCTCGCCATGGCACTGTACAGTAAGAACCCTTGTAAGATCCATGCTCAGAACTCCCAGAATGGATTTTGCATCAATGATGATTCTGTTATAGAAAACATCTATGTCAAAATCACATTTACCTGCTGCCCTTACGAATTCCTGAACATCTTCCTTCGCATTCAGCTTAATCTGCTTCTGACACATCGTTATCACCCTTTCTGTTTTACAGGAATTATAGTTTCCTTTTCTATCAAAATCAAAGGCTCTTGAAAACGCTTTCCTTTGATTGAAGCAAATTATGCACCAAGTCTCCATATTTGTCAAGTTTTTTCTCATACACTTTTTTGTAACATTTCAGAAATAAATATACCGATTGCACAAATATGCAATCGGTATTTTGGTAATTATGCACTTTTTTATTGTTATGAATGTTCTGGAACAACCTGTATAAACGAAATTATTTCTCTCATATCTTATGAATTTCAAAATCATTTTGTAAATTATTCTCATCTGGAATTACCATCGGATACTTTCCGTCAAAGCATGCCTTACAAATAGGAAGTCCACCTGCCATGCCCTCCAAATAATCAATCTCCATATAACCAAGGGAATCTGCCCCTATCATCTTACAGATCTCTTCTGTGGAGTGCTGTGCTGCGATCAGCTGGTCATTGCTTGGCACATCGGTTCCGAAATAGCATGGATGTAAAAATGGCGGAGAACTGATCCTTACGTGTACTTCAAGAGCGCCTGCTTCTTTCAACATGCGAATCAGGTTTGCTATGGTGGTTCCACGGACAATAGAGTCGTCCACAAGCACAATACGTTTTCCTTTTACAACAGCATCCAACACACTCAGCTTCAGATGAACACTGGATTCTCTCTCTTTCTGAGTAGGTTTGATAAAAGTTCTTCCGATATAAGAGTTCTTATAAAATGCAAATCCGAATGGAATACCAGATTCTTCAGAAAATCCTTTGGCAGCAGGAAGACCGGATTCCGGAACACCGGTGACAAGATCTGCCTCCACAGGATAAGATTTTGCAAGGGATTTACCGCCACGGATACGTGCATCATAAACCTTTACACCGTCCATGGTACTGTCCAGTCTTGCAAAATAGATATATTCAAAAACACAGTGGGCACGGGTTTTCACAGTATCTGCAAGAGTCATGTCTGATTTCACACCCTTACGGCTGATCGTAATCATCTCACCAGGTTCGATATCACGGATAAACTCGGCACCTACAGAAGTAAGTGCACAGCTCTCAGAAGCCAGCACGTAAGCATTGTCCCTTTTTCCAAGGCAGAGAGGCTTTAAGCCATAGGGGTCACGGACTCCGATCAGCTTACGGGGGCTCATGATCACAAGGCCGTATGCGCCTTGTAGCTTCCTGGCTGTATTCAGGACCGCCTCCTCTACACAGCTGGTATGTACCCGCTCTCTGGCTACATGAAATGCAATCACTTCTGAGTCAGTGGTGGTATGAAAAACTGCTCCGCTCTGGATCAGTTCCCATTTCAGTGTCCCAGTGTTAACAAGGTTTCCATTGTGTGCCAGTGCCAGACTTCCTTTTACATAAGATAAAACCAAAGGCTGTGCGTTCTCTGCAACGGATGCTCCTGTTGTGGAATAGCGTACATGTCCGATTCCGATATCACCGCTCATCTTATGGAGTGTATCCTCGCGAAGCACCTCGCTTACCAGACCAAGATCTTTGTGAAACTTAACATTTCCAATAGGTCCCTTAGTATCCGATACTGCCAGGCCACAGGCTTCCTGACCACGGTGCTGCAAAGAAGTCAGACCATAGTAAATAGAAGACGTCACATCATTTCCATCCAGGTCATAGATTCCGAAGACACCACACTCTTCTTTAATCTCTGCCATTTGTTTTCCTCCTCGGTACTGAGTTTTATTTTAATGATCAAATCCAATCTCAAAAATGCATCCCATTTCGTCGATTTTGCGTATCGCCAAATAAATTTACAGCCAAGGACGTATCGTTATGCAAGCACGCTCACATATCTTACTGTAAATTTGCCTGGCTCTGAACAAAAATTATAATGGAAGAAACCTATTTGTCAAGTATGCCTATCCTAATTTGAGCAAGAACTTTTTTCAGTCAACCGCAAAATCTTTTTGGAATTTTTTTCAAAAAAACTATTGACATCTGTTTTTTTTTGAGTATACTACAGAACATAAAGCAAAGGCGCTTTGGAATACAGAAATGTATCCAAGGCGCCTTTTTCTTTTATCAAAAATAAGGATGAAGAAAGACATGAAAAGTGAAAGGAGCGTATCCGTTATGACACAGAATATTCCCGAAATCTATGGAAGTCTTGTTTTCAACGACAGGATTATGCGCAGTAAATTACCTAAGGACATGTACAAAGCACTGAAAAAGACCATCGAAAATGGTACTCACCTGGAGCTTGATGTTGCAAACTCCGTTGCAGTAGCCATGAAAGAATGGGCAATCGAAAATGGTGCTACTCATTATACACACTGGTTCCAGCCTATGACAAATGTAACAGCTGAGAAACACGACAGCTTCATTTCCCCAACAGGCGATGGACAGGTGATCATGGATTTCTCCGGAAAAGAACTTGTAAAAGGTGAACCGGATGCTTCCAGTTTTCCATCCGGCGGTCTTCGTGCTACTTTTGAAGCAAGAGGATACACAGCATGGGATCCAACATCACCGGCCTTCATTAAAGACGGAACCCTTTACATTCCTACAGCATTCTGTTCCTACAGCGGTGAGGCACTTGACAAAAAGACTCCTCTCCTTCGCTCTATGGATACCTTAAATAAAGCAGCCGTAAACATGCTTCACGTTCTTGGAAACAAGGGAATTAAACATGTTTCCACAACAGTAGGACCTGAGCAGGAATACTTCCTGGTTCCAAAGGAGCTTTATAAAGAAAGAAAAGATCTTGTATTCTGTGGACGTACCTTACTTGGTGCTCCAGCTCCTAAGGGACAGGAAATGGAAGATCACTACTTTGGAACTCTGAAGCCAAAGGTTGCAGCTTACATGCATGATCTTGATGTAGAACTCTGGAAGCTTGGCATTCCTGCAAAAACAAAACATAACGAGGTTGCTCCTGCACAGCATGAGCTGGCTCCTGTATTTGATACCACAAATGTAGCCGTTGACCACAACCAGCTGACAATGGAAATCATGAAAAAGGTTGCTGACAAACATGATCTGGTTTGCCTGCTTCACGAAAAACCATTTGAGGGAATCAATGGAAGTGGTAAGCACAACAACTGGTCCATGATCACAGATGATGGCGTAAATCTTCTGGATCCTGGAAAAACACCATCTGAAAACATTCAGTTTCTTGTCTTCTTAATGGCAGTTATTAAAGCAGTTGATGAATATGCTGATCTTCTTCGTATCTCCGTTGCAAGTGCAGGAAATGATCACAGACTTGGTGCCAACGAGGCTCCGCCCGCAGTTGTATCTATTTTCCTTGGTGATGAACTTACAGAAGTTCTGAAGTCTATCGAAAATGATACTTACTTTACTTCTCACGGCGCTGTACAGATGGATATCGGAGCAATTGTTCTGCCACACTTTGTAAAAGACAATACTGACAGAAACCGTACTTCACCATTTGCATTTACCGGAAACAAATTCGAGTTCCGTATGCTTGGTTCTGCTGCTTCTGTTGCAAACCCGAATATTGTATTGAATACAGCTGTTGCGGAAGCTCTTGACCAGTTTGCCAAAGAGCTTGATGGTGTAGCTCCGGAAGATATGGAACATGCAGTTCATGAACTGATTAAGAGAGCCATTAAGAAACACAAACGTGTGATCTTCAACGGTAACGGTTATACAGATGAGTGGATTGAAGAGGCTGAAAAACGTGGTCTTTACAACCTGAAGTCTACCCCGGATGCTCTCCCAATGTGGATTGCCCAGAAGAATATCGACCTGTTCACAAAGCACAGCATTTTCACCAGCGAAGAGCTGCACTCCCGTTATGAAATCTGGCTTGAGAACTACTCCAAGACCATCAACATCGAATCTAATACAATGGTTGAAATGGTTCAGAAAGACCTTCTTCCATCTGTTATGTCTTATATTGAAGAAATTGCAAGCACAGCAAGCCTGAAAGCATCTGTTGTACCTGGAATCACCTGTGAGAGTGAAACTACTCTTATCACCAAGCTGTCCGGACTTCAGGATGCTATGACAAAAGGTCTTGAGAAGCTGAAATCTGATACAGCAAAAGCAAAAGCAACTGAAGATGTTCTGGAAAATGCAAAACTGTATCAGGCTGAAGTACTTGAGGACATGGAGGAATTGAGAAAATCTGCTGATGAAGCTGAAACTCTCATTCCGGATGATCTGCTTCCATATCCTACATATGGAAAACTTCTCTTCTATATCTGATCAGATTTACAGAGGAGAATTCTAAATGAAAGAAACTGTTCCTGTTTTTGGAATTTGTTTCTCACACAGGTAAATACAGGGGATATCTATTATGAAACTCTACTTCATAATTCATTATCGATTTCCTCATCCATTAATCACACGATACGGATATCCCCTGTTTTACATATTAATTTTACAACTGAATATTTCTGCAGACGCAGACAATATACCAGGATCGTAAAGGCGCGAAAGAAAAAACAAATTTGTTTTCTCTTTCGCGCTTTTTGATATTAAAAACGTGTTTTTCGAAACATTTCGAAAAGTGCGAAAAGAGGGAGGAAATTATTATGGATTATTCAGCAGTAAACACGATCTGGGTACTTGTTGGTGCCGCGCTGGTCTTCTTTATGCAGGCCGGATTTGCTATGGTGGAGACAGGTTTCACCAGAGCCAAAAATGCAGGTAACATTATTATGAAAAACCTGATGGATTTCTGTATCGGTACTCCGGCTTTCTGGCTGGTTGGCTTTGGAATCATGTTCGGTGCAGGAAACGGCTTCTTCGGAAGAATCGGTGGTATCGCTTCAGAAGCAAATTATGGCAGTGCAATGCTTCCTGACGGAGTTCCGTTCTGGGCATTCCTGATTTTCCAGACAGTCTTCTGTGCTACTTCCGCTACAATTGTTTCCGGTGCTATGGCTGAGAGAACCAAATTCTCATCGTATTGTGTATACAGTCTTATGATCAGCCTTGTAGTATATCCGATTTCCGGTCACTGGATCTGGGGCGGCGGTTTCATCAGTCAGATGGGCTTCCATGATTTCGCAGGTTCCTGTGCAGTACATATGGTAGGTGGTGTGGCCGCCTTTATCGGTGCCGTCATTCTTGGACCACGTATCGGAAAATATTCCAAAAGTGGAAAATCAAAAGCAATTCCAGGTCATAACCTGACAGTCGGTGCACTTGGTGTATTTATCCTCTGGTTCTGTTGGTTTGGTTTCAACGGTGCTTCCACTGTATCCATGGAAGGCGATGCAATTGTAAGTGCAGGAAAAATCTTCGTTACCACAAACCTTGCCGCTGCAGTTGCAACTGTAACTGTTATGATGATCACATGGATCCGTTATAAAAAACCAGATGTGTCCATGTCCCTGAACGGATCTCTTGCAGGTCTTGTTGCAATTACTGCAGGATGTGATACCGTATCTCCTACATCTGCTGCTATTATCGGTATTGCAGCTGGTTTTATTGTAGTATTTGGTATTGAATTTATTGATAAAGTATTAAAAGTTGATGATCCGGTTGGTGCTGTTGGTGTCCATGGCTTAAACGGTGCATTTGGTACTCTCGCCGTTGGTCTTTTCTCCGATGGAGCTGGTACAGACTGGAAAGGTCTTCTTGTTGGCGGCGGTTTCCACGGATTTGGTGTACAGCTTGCCGGAATGTTTATCACAATTGCATGGGTTGCAGTTACAATGACAATTATTTTCCAGGTTATCAAACATACTATGGGTCTTCGAGTATCTGCTGAAGAGGAGATTCAGGGTCTTGATATAAAAGAACATGGTCTTGCAAGTGCTTATGACGGATTTGCTATTCGCGATGCTGTTGCTTCTGTTCCCACTCCTATGGGAACTTCCAGAGAATTTACCGCTGCTCCCAGACCTTCTGCTCCAGCTGAATTCATTCCGGAAATCCCGGCAGACGGCGTTCATAAGCTTACAAAGGTTGTTATCATTACCCGTCAGAACAAGCTGGAAGAGTTTATGCAGGCTATGAATGAAATCGGCGTAACCGGAATCACCATTACAAACGTTCTTGGCTGTGGTGTCCAGAAAGGGGCTCCTGCTTACTATCGTGGCGTTGAGATGGATATGAACCTGCTTCCGAAAGTCAAGATTGAAATTGTTGTCAGCCTTGTTCCTGTTCAGAAGGTTATCGAAACCGCTAAGAAAGTTCTTCATACTGGTCAGATCGGTGATGGAAAAGTTTTCGTATATGATATCGAAAACGTTGTCAAAATCAGAACTGGCGAGGAAGGTTACCTGGCATTGCAGGATACTCACGAAGAGTAATAAATCACTTTGACGTCTTACTACATTTTTGTTTCCCTTATTTAAAAACAGCCCCTGGAATTTTTTCCGGGGCTGTTTTTTCTATACATTTCCGTCACACATATTCGTCAATGCTGCTTCCTATACAATTTTTTTGTTATCCGTTATATTTCCGCAAAAGCTTTTCCAGCTCTTCTGAAATCTTTTTCGCTTCCTCATACTTGCCTGCCTGAAGTGCGAAAGCAATCCGGTTCTCCAGTTCTTTTTTCTTCTGCTCATATTCCAGATAATCCTTATCAAAGTGGTCGGCGTAAATCATCTTTCGGAATTTTCGCATACTTACCTTGCGAAGGCCCTTATCCTCTGTGAGAAGCACATAATCCATGCAGTTGGCTACGGTATAAAAATCATGGGAAACCATGAGAACTGTCCCATTGTATTTCTCTACCGCCTGCTCCAGTGCCAGTTGGGAATATGTGTCCAGATGACTGGTTGGCTCATCCAGTAGCAGCAGACCTGCACCTGTTCTGGAAATCTTCGCAAGCTGGAGAAGATTCTTTTCTCCACCAGACAGATCACATACCGAACTGTAGATCAGTTCTTCCTCAAAACCATAGGTTTTCAGGTAAGCTATCACCTGATCATCGGTATCAAAGCCTGCATCCTCAAAATTTTTAAGAACAGTGGCCTTCTCATCAAATACCTCCCCATGCATCTGGGAAAGATATGCCATCTTAACATTTTCGCCAAGACGGATTGCCGGGTTTTCTCCTTTGATAACATCACGAAGAAGGGTCGTCTTTCCAGTACCGTTTGGTCCCACAATTGCAACCTTATCCCCTGCATGAAGAACAAAGGAAACATGTTCCATAATCTCACGGTCAAAGGTCACATTATAGTCTTCTACACTTAACACTATCTTCTCAGCTTCATTTTCTGCATTCGCATCTCCCAACTCGGATTTTCTTTCACTTTCCAAAGCTTCTTCCGGATTTTCACCAGAAACTTCCGCATCAAAAACCTCATCTGCATGAAATACGATCTCCGGCTGCTTAATATCCACAAATGGAGACTTTGTCTTTCTCGCTTCCAGACGTTCCAAAAGGGAAACTCGCGCATGCAGGCTTCTTCCCCTTGTTGCACTGTCAATGGCAGTAGCGCTGTTTCGAAGACGCTCTACAATCTTGCGGTTACGCTCGATTTCCTCCATATCTGCCGCAGCCAGCTCCTGCTGCTCAATTTTCATCTGCAAAAGTGCAAAATTATAATCCACATAATTGCCATCAAATTCCTGCATCTCCGTATTTTCCAGATGGAGGATCTTGTTGAAGCAATGATTCAGAAGATAGCGGTTGTGGGTGATCACAAGCAATGTTCCCTTATGGGAATTGATCAGATTCCGAAGTGCATTTAAGTGCTGAAAATCCAGGAACACATCTGGCTCATCCATAATAATAAATTTCGGGCTGATCATCATCTCCCGGATGGCCTGCACCAGTTTGAACTCTCCACCGCTTAAATTTGTAAGAAGCTGATCTTCATACCCAGCCAGCCCCGCTGTTTTCAGCTGCTTGCGAATATTACTTTCGTAAAAGTCACCGTCAATGGCATTAAATTCATCTAAAGTCTGCTGATATTCCTCCATCAGCTCCTCCAGATGATCTGTAACTGCCATATCCTCGCAGATCTGGTTGATCTTATTCTGAAGCCTTACAAATTCTTCACTGATATAATCAAATACCGTAATCTCTTTTTCTTCCTCAACGGTGTAAAACTGACTGACATATCCAATCCTTCCAGGTACATCCACGATCAGCTTTCCATCGTATAAATATTTATCCGGATGAAGGATCATGTTCACCAGTGTACTCTTACCGGTTCCATTGGTTCCGATAAAGGCACAATGCACATCATCCTCCAGGGTAAATGAAATTTTATTATATAACTCTTTATGTGGAAAAGAATAGGATAAATTCTCTGCTTTAATCATAAGTACTCCTCTAATAGTTGCCTTTTATTTTAATTTCGGCAGGTTCCACCTGTAATGTGCAGCCAGATACCGCATCAGGATCACCGCTGCAGATCCAAAGATCAAGGAGAACACCACTCCAAACCAGCGGTACGTATACACACAAACAATAGCTCCCACAATGGATGCACATGCATAAATATGCTTTACAAAAATATAAGGCGGCACCTCTGCCATCATATCACGGAGCAATCCTCCGCCAACACCGGTGATGGTTCCCACAAATACCAGCAGGAAAGTGTTGTCTGCAAACCCCTGACGGATTCCAGTATTTACGCCAACCACAGTAAATATCCCAAGTCCTACAGAGTCCATCACCAGCATTACTTTGTCATAAGTAACATTTCCTTTCAGCATCTCCCTTTTAAAATAAAGAAGAAAAAACACCAGCACTGAAGTAAGCACTGCTACAGCCGCATATACTGGCTTCTGAAAAACTCCCGGAGGGGTAATTCCAAGCGTCACATCACGAATCATACCCCCGCCAACTGCAGTGATCACCCCAAGAACCGAAACTCCGAAAATATCCATCTTCTGCTCCGATCCCACCAGTGCACCTGACGCTGCAAATGCAATAGTTCCAATCATCTCCAAAATAAATGTGATTGTTTCCTGATACCCCATAAAACAATAACCTCGCCCAATTTTATCCTAAAGCATGTTTAAAAAGACTTTCTGCAAGATTACGTGAATGATTTTTCAAACAGGCTCTATGCCATTCTCAAAAAACATGCTGCTTTTTCCTATAAATGACACCAAATCAGTATAACATATAATTCTCTGTTTGCCACCTGAAAATACCAAAATTCTTAATAAATTTCAGTGATGCTAAATTATTTTTCAAAAAAAGTGCAAAAATACAGCCAGAAGATTTCTCCCCTGACTGTACATGTTATTCTCTTTTAATATTTTTCTTAATCAAATGCTTTTCATACACACCATCAACCCTTAACACCGCCAAGTGCAACACCTGCGACGATGTACTTGGAAAGTACCAGGTATACAACAACCAGAGGGATAATGGTAACAAACAGTCCTACATAAACTACACCATAGTCCGTACGGAACTGGTTGGAGCTCAGCAGCTGTACAAACATAGGAAGTGTTTTCTTGGAATCTGTTGTCAGCAAAATGGTAGGTGTAAACAGGTTGTTCCACTGTGCAATAAACTGAAAGATTGCCTGTGTGGCAACTGCCGGTTTCATAATCGGCAGGATAATTTTGTTAAAGGTATTCCACTCTTTTGAACCGTCGATTCTGGCTGCCTCGATCATCTCCAGAGAAAGTGTACTTTCCATATACTGTTTCATAAAGAAAACAACAGTTGGAGCTGCAATGGTAGGAATGATCAGCGGAACGTATGTATCGATCAGCTTCAGATCCAGCATGAAACGGTAGAAACCGATGATGGAAATCTGACTTGGCACCATCATAACTGCCATAATAAATGCCCATGCAAATTTTTTGAATTTGAAATCATATACATGGATACCATAAGCTGTCAGAGATGAAAAGTAAACTGACAGGAAGGTTCCAGGGATTGTAATGGTTGCAGAGTTAATGATTGCTTTCTGCAAAGTGATCTGCATACCGTTCTGCTTGATCATCAGGTTTTTCCAGTTCTCGATCAGGTGTGTGGACGGAATCAGGGAAACACCAGCCTTGATAGACTCAGAATCTCTTGTTGCGTTCATAACCAGAAGAACAAATGGCAAAAGTGCAATGATACAGAATAAAATACAAATAATGGTACGGAAGACTTTCTGATGCAGCATATTCTTGCTGTAGCTGTCTGCTGTTGCGGCTTTACTCATGATCTTCCACCTGCCTTTCTACGCTGTTTCTGCTCTTTTTTCATACGTCTGTCTTCGCTGTCGCTCATAGTTGCGAACAGGATCAGACTGACAACCAACGTGATAATAAACAGTACTACGGAAACGGCTGCTGCCTTTCCAACATCGCTGTTATACAGACGCATAATATACATAGCCATTGTAGTAGTCTTATCATCTGGAAGACCAACAAGTCCGGTTTCCGGAACGTTAAACAATGCCGGGATATCATACATCTGAAGACCACCGATTGCGGAGGTAACCAATGTGTACAACATAATTGGTTTCAAAAGCGGTAAAGTGATGTAGCGGAATTTTTTCCAGCCTGTTGCACCATCAATATCAGCAGCCTCGAAAAGTCCCGGGTCAATGCCAAGAACGCCTGAAATCAGAAGCAAGGTCGTATTACCAAACCACATCCACCACAGAATTGTGGAGATCAGCCCACGGCTTCCTGCTACGCTGGACATAAAATCGAAGTTCTTGCCAAGAACGCCCCAGTCCTTCAAAGTCTGGGTGATTGGTCCGTACTGGGAAAACAAAGATTTAAACAATACAGAAACAGAAGCTGCAGTGATAACACTTGGAAGATAAACGATAACCTTCATCGCACCGGTTCCTTTTACCTTAACCTTCTCATCCGTCAGCCATACAGCCAGAAGAAGGGAAACCAGAATCTGAGGAACAAAGTTGCAGCCCCACATTACAAGGGTATTTTTCAGATAGCTGAGTACATAACCTCTCTCTCCTGCAGCCATACCAAGGATATTTACAAAATTCTGAAGTCCTGCAAACTCCATGAATTCACGCCCGTTACGTTTGTAGTAGGATAAGGTACTATAATAGAAAGTATTGATCAGTGGCCACAGCTGGAACACCAGATAAGTGATAAAAAACGGTGCAATAAAGAAGTAGCCATACCTTCCATAATCGATCATTTTTTTCTTTTTCTTATTCATAACAGCCTCCTGTCTGAAGTTGCCTGCTTTTCCCAGGCAGAATGCCTGACACTGGCGGGAGTACCTGCCCCTCCGGGCTTCTGCGCCATCCTCCTCTGCCACTGGCAGTCATTCTGCTTTTTTATAGCAAAAGCAGCTGCTCGCTTATATAAGAATGTGCTGCTCCTTCTTTTGGGAAGAAGCAGCACACTCACTACTTACTTATGATTGACTCTGCAAACTCTTAAACCACATTATTCTGCGCTCAGGTAAGAGAATGTATCATGGATAGATGCGGTCAGATCTGCAAGTGCAGTATCAAGGTCTTTTTCGCCTGTAGCATAAGCCTTGGTCTGAGTATCCATAAGGGAAAGGATCTGCTGATCTTCTGCTGTTACCATAGAAGCATCAAGTCCGTCTGCTAATGGAAGGAAGAACTCCATGAAGTTCTGTCCAGCGTCTGGATACAGATATCCGTTACCATCTGCGGATGTACCAGCCTCAATGATCTTGCTGACAGCTGCTGTATTATTTACATAGTCAGAGTTCAGAGCGTTGATTGCAACCATTCCATCTTCATCACATGTGAAGAATTTCATGATCTTAGCTGCAAGCTCGGTATCTGCACAATCTGTTGTAGCTGCAAGTCCTGTGCCGCCCCAATAGCATTTTGTCTGGGTAGGAACAAGGATTGTGTTGCCTTTCCAAGCATCACTTAAGCTCCAGTATACGAACCATGGGCATCCCATATAAGCAAGTGCTGCGTTAGAATCAACGCCATCACCACTCATGTTTGCACTCCAGTCAGCGCTCCACTGATCGGTATTGAAGGTAAGGTCTTCATCATAAAGAGTCTTAGCTGTTTCCATATATGTCTTGATGTTGTCATCAATTGTAATCTTATCGTTCTCATCATAGAAGCCCTGAGTTCTGGAACCGGTCAGGCTACGTTTGATCTCATCATAGCCGGAGAACAGTTTGCATTTTCCGCCGGAAGCATCGTTAACCTCTTTAGCTGTAGCAACGATGGTATCCAGATCTTTGAATTTCTCAGCTAATGCTGCAGGATCTGTTGTTCCAAGATATTTCTCAGCCAGATCTGCACGAACTGCGTAGCATCCAGGAGTTGCCTGCCAGAACAGAGCTCTTACGTTTCCATCAACATCGGATCCAAGATCCAGATTGTACTGATAGCTGTTTGCATAGTCATCAGCTGTGATTCCAAGATCTGCTACATTCTGTACCCAGTCGCTGTTTACATATTTCTGAACATAGTCAACTTCCAGGCCCATCATATCAGGATATAACTCATTTGAAGGATCATCAAGTACAGGATCCAGTTTGCTCTGATAATAATCAGATCCACCTGTGTTTACGAAAACGATTCTTTCGTAATCATCTGGATAAGCCTCTTTGAATGGTCCATCAAGGATCTTCTTGATATCATCGTTCCATCCCCATACTACAAAGGAATCATCTGCGGAAGCGTCACCGGTAACTTCGTTTTCCGGTGTTTCTGCATCTTCTGCCATAACCGGGACTGCACATAATGTCATTCCTGCCAGCATAGAAGCTGTTAATAATACGCTCACCATTTTTTTCTTCATGTTACTTCCTCCTTTAATTATATCTTTTAATTTTTTTTAATAACTACTTGAAATTTTTTGATGGATACAAAGTTTTCACGGAAGCTCCTTTAAAAAGGGTTCCATCCACTGTGTATTTCTCAATAACTGTTGTCTTCGGGTGCTCAATCAGCTCAATCAGCCTTTCTGCCGCTATCCTTCCGATTGCCGCTGTGTCCTGGCAAAGGGTTGTCAGCTTGGGTTCAAGAACCTGGGCGATATTAATTCCATCGTACCCGGCTACTGAAATGTCTTCCGGTATCCGAAGTCCTCTTTCCCGTATCTCGTTTATCCCTCCCATCGCTGCATAATCGTCAGGATAGAGAATACAGGTTGGCGGATCTTTCAAATCCAAAAGTTCACCGGTTCTCTCACCTGCCAGATCAGCATCTCTGTAAAAAGACGGTTTTACATATTCATCCGGTTCTTCAATCCCCAGTCTTTGCAAGGTCCGGTAAAAGCTTCCAAGACGATTCTTGGTAACCGATGTGTCATCTCCATGAATGTAAGCGATCTTGCGGTGTCCCTTCTTATATATATAGGTAACAAGTTCTTCCATTCCCTGGATGTTGTTGGATACTACCGATATCCTTCCATCACAGATATGATCGATGGTCACCACCGGAATGTCTGAAAGGAGAAGCTCCTGAACCTCTTCTGCGGTGAAATCCACACAGGCCATTACCACTCCGTCCACGCCCCGGTATCTGCAGTGCTCCAGGTAGGTCATCCTTTTACCGGAAACATTTCCGCTTGTAAAAGTAATGTCATAGCCTTTCGCCTCTGCGGTGCTTTTGAAGCTTTCCAGTACTCTGTTGAAGTAATCATGTGTGAGACCGCTTCGGGCCTCGTCCACAAATAAAACTCCCAGATTAAAGGTTCGCTTCGTCTTCAAAGCTCTTGCCGATGAGTTGGGAAGATATCCCATCTCTGAAGCCGTTCTTAATATGTAGTTTTTTGTTTCTTCTCCGATATCGGAGTAACCATTTAATGCTTTACTGACAGTGGCGACTGAGACATTACATTGTTTTGCGATTTCTTTCATGGAAACCATATGCCTGCCTCATTCTTTCCTGTTTTTCTTTCCTGTCATCTCTAAATCGTTTTCGTGAGCTTATAGTACCCCCTAGTGCACAAAAAATCAAGTGGTTTCCTGCATTTTTTGTGCGTTTTCACATCATTCTACCTATTGCACAATTTAGATATTTGTGTTTTTAACAATTTAATTGTGAATAAGAGCCATTTCCGAAATGTTTTCGCGAAAAGTTTCGTGTTTTAAATCTCTGATTTGTAATATATAATAGATTTCATTATTACAGTAATTTTTATGTTGCTTTTAATCAGTCTTTCTATTATACTAAGAGCAAATATATACCATTATTCTTTACTTTTATTTCTAATTGCCTTTACTTATTCGTTTTCGTATGTTAATTATCTCGCAATTCAATCCAATTGATTTTTTCGAAACTACTCATTGCATTTGCAAAACATTATTACTATATAAGCGTAGATCACTGTGCAGCTTCGAAAAATAAATTAATGCACCCTGATGTAAATCACGAATAGCAATCAACCAATTAGAAAGAATTCAGCAAGAATAAAATTTATCAAAGGAGATCCACTATGAATTTCGGACATTTTGATGACGCCAATAAAGAATATGTCATTACAACACCAGATACCCCGTTGCCATGGATCAACTACCTTGGCTCCCAGGATTTCTTCACACTGATTTCCAACACCTGCGGCGGCTACAGCTTCTATAAAGATGCAAAGCTGCTCCGTATCACTCGTTACCGCTACAATAACATCCCGGTAGATTCCAACGGAAAATACTACTATATCAAAGATGGGGATACCGTATGGAATCCAGGTGCAATGCCAACCCGCACTCCTCTTGATGTTTATGAGTGCCGCCATGGACTTGGCTACAGCCGTTTCCACAGTGAGAAAAACGGCCTGGCAGCTGATCTTCTTGCATTCGTCCCTGTTGACACAGCCTGCGAGATCAACAAACTGACTCTGCGAAACAATTCAGATAAAGTGAAAGAGATTTCGTTATTTTCATATGTAGAATTCTGCCTCTGGAATGCTGTGGACGACATGACCAACTACCAGCGAAACTTAAGCACCGGTGAAGTTGAGATCATCGGCAGCACCATTTACCATAAGACCGAATACCGCGAACGACGCAATCACTACAGCTTTTTCACTGTAAATACTCCTGTAGACGGTTTTGACACCAGCCGTGATGAGTTCTTAGGACTTGGCCGCGGCAACAATGCTCCAATCGTTGTAGAGGAAGGCAAGAGCCACAATTCTGTTGCCAGCGGATGGTATCCCATTGCCAGCCAGCAGATCAATGTTTCTCTGGCACCTGGTGAAGAAAAAGAATATGTTTTCCTTCTTGGCTATTGTGAAAACCCAAAAGACGACAAATGGGAAGCTTTAAACGTGATCAAAAAAGAGCCTGCTAAGAAGATCATGGAGAAATTCGAAACTTCCGAACAGGTAAATGAAGCTTTCGCCATCCTGAATACTTACTGGGATGATCTTCTCTCCCGCTATCATGTAGAGAGTAAGGATCCTCACGTAAACCGTATGGCAAATATCTGGAACCAGTACCAGTGTATGGTAACCTTCAACATGTCCCGTTCCGCTTCTTACTATGAATCCGGAACCGGCCGTGGAATGGGCTTCCGTGATTCCTGCCAGGATCTTCTTGGATTTGTACATCTGATCCCGGAGCGTGCAAGAGAACGAATCCTTGACATTGCTGCAACCCAGTTCGAAGATGGAAGTGCTTATCATCAGTACCAGCCGCTTACCAAGCAGGGCAACCTGGATATCGGAAGCGGATTTAACGATGATCCGCTGTGGCTGATTGCCGCTGTGGCCGCTTACTTAAAGGAAACTGGAGATTATTCCATTCTGGATGAAATGGTTGCTTTTGACTGCCATATGGAAAAAGCAGCTCCTCTTTTTGAGCATCTCCGCCGTTCCTTCGAATACAGCCGCACCCATCTTGGACCACACAAGCTTCCTCTCATCGGACGTGCTGACTGGAACGACTGTCTGAACCTGAACTGCTTTTCCAATGAGCCTGGTGAATCCTTCCAGACCACAGGACCATCTGAGGGACCAGTTGCAGAATCTGTATTTATTGCAGGTATGTATGTAAAATATGGAAATGAGTTTGCAGAGATCTGCAGACGTGTTGGAAAAGAGGAGGACGCTGCTATCGCGCAGAAAGCTGTTGAAGAAATGTACCAGGCAGTCCTTGACGCTGGCTGGGATGGAGAATGGTTCCTTCGTGCTTATGACGCCACCTCTCAGAAGGTTGGTTCCCACGAATGCGAAGAGGGACAGATTTTCATTGAACCGCAGGGCTTCTGTATCATTGCTGGCATTGGCGTGAAAGAAGGTCTGGCAAAAAAAGCTCTTGATTCTGTAAAAGAGCGCCTGGATACCAAATATGGTATTATGCTTCACCAGCCGGCTTACACCAGATATTACCTGAACCTTGGTGAAATTTCTTCCTACCCGCCAGGATACAAAGAAAATGCCGGAATCTTCTGCCATAACAATCCATGGATTTCCATTGCCGAAACTGTTATCGGAAGAGGAAACCGTGCTTTTGAAATTTATAAAAAGACCTGCCCGTCTTATATTGAAAACATTAGCGAAATCCATCGTACAGAACCTTATGTTTATTCCCAGATGATCGCAGGACGTGACGCAGCCCGCCACGGTGAGGCAAAGAACAGCTGGCTTACCGGAACAGCCGCATGGACTTTCGTGAACCTCTCCCAGGCAATCCTGGGTGTGCAGCCATCCTATGACGGCCTTTCCATTGATCCGTGTATTCCGGAGGGCTTCGGTGACTTCACCCTCACCCGCCGCTTCCGCGGTGCCACCTATTACTTCGACGTTAAGAATCCGAATAATGTGGAAAAGGGTGTAGCTTACCTGGAGGTTGATGGCAAGCATGTGAATGGAAATGTGGTACCTGTTGAGGACGGAAAGACAGAGTATCATGTAACGGTGCATATGGAATAAAAATAAATATTACTAATTTTAGCAAGAGCCCCCGGGACCGAAATTCCGAGAGCTCTTGTTTTCCTATCTATTTTATTTCTCGTAAAGCGGATGAATTTCTTTTTTATACGCATATCGTATAAATACAAAGCAGATCACTCCTGAGAACACCTCTGCAATGGGAAAGGACCACCAGCAGGCTCCAAGGCCACCTACTTTTGACAGGATAAATGCAGCCGGGAGCAGTACTACCAGCTGACGCAGCACAGACACTGCAAGGCTTAAAAAACCATGTCCAAGCGCCTGAAACACAGAAGATGCAACTACAGAAAATCCTGCGATCAGAAAGCTGAGGCTGATGGTACGAAGTGCCGGGATACCGATTGCCATCATATCATCAGAGGCACTGAAAATTCCCAGAAGGCTTCCCGGAAACAGCTGAAATACAGCGAAACCAGCAAGCATAATACATACTCCGTAAATAATACTCAGCTTAATTGCTTTCGTAATACGTTTCGGTTTTCTGGCACCATAGTTGTAAGCAACAATGGGAACCATTCCATTATTCAGTCCAAACACTGGCATAAAAATAAAGCTCTGCAGCTTGAAATACACGCCAAATACCGCCGTTGCAGTAGAAGTAAAGCCCATCAGGATCTTATTCATTCCGAATGTCATAACAGAACCAACAGACGCCATAATAATAGATGGGAAGCCTACACTGTAAATGCTGCGGATCACATCACCGGAAATCTTATATTTCACAAGAGAAATATGAAGCTCTTTATTCAGCTTCATATTCACGATCACACCTGCAATTGCTGCAATGATCTGTCCGGTAACAGTGGCAAGGGCTGCTCCTGTTACTTCCATTCTTGGAAATCCAAATAAACCAAAAATCATGATTGGATCCAGAATAATATTGATAATAGCGCCAAGAAGCTGTGTTGCCATGGAATAAACCGTCTTCCCTGTAGACTGCAGAAGCTTCTCGCAGGTCAGCTGGATAAACAGGCCGAAGGACATAATTCCGATCACTCTGACATAATCCACACCATATTCCATGATCTGTGGATCCGTAGTCTGCACCCTGAAAAAAGCAGGTGCAAAAAATCCACAAACAATTGCAAATCCAATAAAGCTGAAAATTGCAAGATAAATACCGTTATTTGCAGCACTGTTGGCATACTCCTGCTTTTTCTCCCCAAGAGAGCGCGACACCAGCGCATTGATACCAACACCAGTACCGGTTCCCACTGCAATCATCAGGTTCTGCACCGGAAACGCAAGTGAAACTGCAGTAAGTGCACTCTCACTTAATTTCGCCACAAACATACTGTCCACAATATTATAAAGTGCCTGGACAAGCATGGAAATCATCATCGGTACAGACATGGTGAGCAGAAGCTTTGCCACTGGCATCACACCCATTTTATTTTCCTGAACTTTTACTTCTTTTTCCAAAAACAATCCCCTCTCTTCTGTAATTAAACCTTTTCGTTTACGGTTCACTCCGTGACCAGTAACCCTTTTTGTTCTGTCGCCTTCTTTTTTAGAGCGTGTTTGAAAAAGATTTTCTGCAAGATATGCATCACAATTTGTAGGAAATTTTGTCCAGATGGGACGTCGCAACGGGCTACGCAGACCAAATTCAGGCAAAATATACTGCAAAGCAGGGCGTGCAGATTGTGGAAATGATTTTTCAAACATGCTCCAGGCCAGTCCTCTTATTGTATATAAGTACATGCTGAATGTCAATATAAGGGTGGATTTATCTGAGAAATTATGCTATCCTTATTACTGGTTACTGTTCACTCCGTTCACAGTAACGCGCTTCGCGATGCACAGAAATCATGCAAAGCATGATTTCGCGCCGCAATTCTCGGGTTTTCTGTGAACTTTGTTCACAAAAAACACCTCGCGGAACATTACCAGTGAACAGTAACTATTACTGTTCACTGGTAACATTCCGTGAGAAGTAAACTTGACTTTTTCTTAGATTAATATTTTTTTACAAGGTTCAAAACAGAAAAACCAGATATACACAATATCTTATTTTTATAAAACGGAGGATTTTTCTTATGGAAAGACACAGCTTTGCTATGGAAATCAAAAAAGGGAAAAAAAATGAATACCGCCAGATATTAGGAGAGATCTGGCCAGATCTGACTGCATTTCTGGATCAGGAAAAGGTACATAATTTCAGCATCTGGAACTGTGATTCCCTGATTTTCGGATATTACGAAACAGACGAAAATAACGAATTTTCAGAAGAGAAAAAAGCCAGCATCCAGGCTCTCACTTCCAGAATTGACCACACCTTCACCTGGATCTCCACCCCTGGCGAAAACATGCGTCTGATGTACCACAATTTCGGTGTTGTCCGCGAAAACAAAGAGCTGATCCGCCACAGAATGTTCATGACCAGACTGAAACCTGATTGCGAGGAAGAATATAAGGCAAGACATGACGGACTGGTTGCCGCGAGAGAGGGCAGAATTGACCCGGGTCCTGACAGCAACTTCAGCATCTGGAGCGCAGGCGGATATATTTTCGGCTACGACGAGATCGACACCACTATGGAGACTGAAGAAACACCGGAAGCCCATGAAGCTACCGTTGCCTGGGAAACCCGTCAACTTGGCATCATGGACTGGATCACCAATGACTGCGACTGGCTCACAGGAACAGTCCACTCTGCAAGTGTAAGACTAGCATGGCATATAGGGAAATAAAATCATAATATGCCAAAACCCTCAATGATTTTCAAAGATCATTGAGGGTTTTTCTTGTACAGATCATATTTCAATTCTTTTCTGAGAATCTCCAATTCTTCGCCAGTCCTTATGGTTCTCATTTCCAGATAGACCCAGTCGTCTACAATATGACCAATAACCGGAGTATCCAGTTTCCGTAAGCGATCACTGATTTCCTGAGCGGAAAATCCACTTCCATTCAGGCTTCTTATCTGCAATGCAGCTCCAGGCAGTGTTTTTCCAGGTGTAGTACCACCGCCAACAGGATTTCGTGTAGAGGTTACTGCAAGTTCATATTCAGA
This sequence comes from Ruminococcus sp. RTP21358st1_G6_RTP21358_211008, assembly GCF_040908885.1. NCBI lineage: Bacteria > Bacillati > Bacillota > Clostridia > Eubacteriales > Oscillospiraceae > Ruminococcus > Ruminococcus sp. RTP21358st1_G6_RTP21358_211008. The sequence goes on along the minus strand of NZ_JBDGDM010000007.1, from coordinate 86,719 downwards.
ATCATCGGCCAACAGTTCACTCATAAGCCATAATGCATTCCGCTTAAGTTCTTCTGCACTTCGACTCATCATATCATAAACCGGAATCTCTTTCTCCAACCGACCTTCATCCAGATAAATACTTACTGTCTTATCCAACGCGGCAGCTGTAAACTTATCGATCCGCAGTGCCCGCATGAGAGGATGCCTGGAAATCTTTTCGATCAAATCTTTACGTCCTGCCAGTATTCCTGCCTGTGGTCCGCCCAGAAGTTTATCTCCACTGAAAGATACAATATCTGCACCCTTCTTCAAAAGCTCCTGTACGGTCTTTTCAGGCTCGATTCCATAAAAGGCAATATCCACAAGGCTCCCACTTCCAAAATCCACCAAAAGGGGAATTCCGCGGTTATGTGCCGCTTCTGCAAGCTCTGCAAGCTCTGCTTCATGGGTAAAACCGGTAATCTGATAGTTGCTGGTGTGCACTTTCAGAAAGGCAGCTGTATTCGCCGTCACTGCATTTTCGTAATCCTCCAGATAAGTCCGGTTGGTAGTCCCCACTTCTACAAGCATCGTTCCACTCTGACTGCATACATCAGGAATCCGGAACTTCCCGCCAATCTCCACAAGCTCTCCTCTGGAAACTACGGTTTCCCCTCCAGAGGCCAGCGCTGTCAGCATGAGCAGCACTGCTGCCGCGTTGTTATTCACTGTAATGGCAGCCTCAGCACCTGTCAGCTTACAGAGATTTTCAGCAAAATGATCATATCTGCTTCCCCTCTTCCCATCTTCCAGATTCAATTCCAGATTGGTATATCCGGTCATCAAAGGTACAAGCTCCGACACCAGTCTGTCCCCCAGAGGCGCTCTTCCCAGATTTGTGTGGAGAATCACACCGGTAGCATTGATCACTCGCTGCATCTGCCTCTGGCTCCTGTGCGCAAGCAGTCTATTCATTTCCTGCAAAATGTACTCTGTATAATCTAATGTTGTCCCAGACAAAGCTTTCATATCAGACAACTTCACCAGTAAACCATCCTTCTGCCCTGATAGTCCGGATGTATCCAGGAACACCGCTGGCTTTTCTTCCGTAAAAATCTGCTGACGCATGGCATCCCGCAGCTGCGCTTCCACTTTTCTGGCAGCTTCCAGTACTGCACAATGCCCATACTGTTCCGTCAGTTCTTTCGTCCGTTCCATTCCCATGATCCTGTCAATTTTGGGCAGTCTGCGAAACAATTCATTTCTCCTGTTCAAAAAGCTTTTCTCTTCTTTATGGGCTTTCGAAACATGCAGCTTCCTGTCACCTTTATCCATTATTTTTCTGCGCCTCAATCCGCTCCGCCAGATCATTCAGATACACCCAGCGATCCATTTTCTCTTCCAGCTGTTTCTCCGCTGCCTCTTTATCAGCCATAATCTCACGAAGTTTCACGGAATTGGTGGCATTTGCCATCATATCATTCTCCAGCCTGGCAATTTTCTCTTCAAGTCTGGCTATATCCTCATCAATAACGGCATATTCACGTTCTTCTTTATAAGTAAATTTCAGTTTTTCAGACTTCTGTCCCTGCTTCCAGTCTTTTCTGGTAGGTTTTTTCTCTTCATCCTCTGTACTGTTATTTCCAGAAGCTGCTTTGTCCGACAAACTGCTGCCGGTCCCGGCACCAATTTCACTGCTTCCAGCCCCATATTTCCGCGTTTTCGCTTCTGCATAATCTGTATAACCACCCTCATACTGGGTCAGTTTTCCATTCCCTTCAAAGGCTAAAATGCGGTCCACCACATCATCCAGGAAATAACGGTCGTGAGATACCGTGATCACAATTCCGGAAAATGTAGAAAGATAATCTTCGAGAATGGTCAGTGTAGGAATGTCCAGATCATTACTTGGCTCATCCAGAAGAAGTACATTTGGTGCCTCCATCAGTACCTTCAGGAGATACAGACGTCTCTTCTCTCCTCCTGACAGCTTGGCTACCGGTGTATACTGCATTGCAGAATCAAAAAGAAAACGCTCCAGCATCATAGATGCGCTAATCTTTCCATCACGTGTAGGAATAAACTCTGCTACATCACGGATATAATCAATCACCCGCTGGTTTCCATTCATATCCGGCACTTCCTGGGCGAAGTAACCGATCTTGATCGTCTCCCCAATCTCCACGGTACCGGAATCCGGTTCCACCATTCCGTCAATAATACGGATCAAAGTAGATTTTCCGCATCCATTTGGTCCGATAATTCCAAGTCTCTGATTTCTCAGCACAATATAGTCAAAATCATCCAGAATCACCTTATCGCCATAGCTTTTGGAAATGTGATGAAGCTCTACTGTCTTTTTCCCCATTCTGGTCTCCACAGAGTCCATCTGCACATCTGTCTCCTGAACAGGCGCCTTGCCATTTTTTAACGCTTCCAGACGCTCCAGACGGGCCCGCTGCTTGGTGCTTCTTGCACGGCAGCCACGCTTCGCCCATTCCAGCTCCATACGGAGAATGCTCTGTCTCTTCCTCTCAGAAGCCAGCTCCATCTCTTCTCTTTGTGCTTTTAATTCCAGAAATCCTGAATAATTGGCATCATAGGAATATACTTTTCCATGACTGATTTCCAGAATTTTATTGGTAACTTTGTCAAGGAAATAACGGTCATGCGTAACCATGATCACAACGCCTTTAAACCGGTTCAGGTAATCCTCCAGCCAGGTTACCATCTCATTATCCAGATGGTTGGTAGGCTCATCCAGAATCAGCACATCAGAAGGGTTTACCAGAGTTCTGGCCAGAGCTACACGCTTCTTCTGTCCACCAGAAAGCTGCTCCACAGGGACATCATGTTCTGTAATCCCCAGCTTATTCAAAATATTTCTGGCCTCACTTTCCGTGCTCCAGTCCTTCTGCCATTTCCCATCAGCCACATAGTCCTGTACAATGGCACCTTTTGGAAAATCTGGCATCTGAGGCAGATAGGTGATACGAAGGCCATTCTGGGAAATCACCTGTCCCTCATCTGTCTCCTCTTCCCCTGCAATGATTTTCAGCAGAGTACTTTTTCCAGTTCCATTGATTCCAATGATTCCGATTTTATCCCCATCATGGATTCCATAGGAAATATCATCAAAAATCTTTTTATCTCCAAAAATCTTGCTTACATGTTCAATGTTCAGTACATTCATAAAAACCATAACTCCTTTTTCACCATCCACTGGCATTTATTTCAGTATTTTCCGCCTCTGTCAGTTTCTTTTTTTCTCAAAACCATGGATCCAGTCTGATTTCAGATAAAAAACCAAAAACAGAATGGAGCTTAATGACCAGGTCAGTGGATAAGCCCAGAATACAGTCTGGATCACCGGATGCAGCTTCACAGCGATGGTTATATAAGTCACACGGATCACACACCAGCAGCCCAGCATAACAAACATGGGCACCGTAGCTCTTCCCGCTCCGCGCATAAGTCCTGCAATGCAATGGGAAAAGGCAAGCAGAAAATAGAACAGAGTAATGATATGTGCCTCTTTCACTCCGAAAGCAATCACTTTCGGATCATTGTTAAAAGCGGCAATAAATACCGGGCTTGCAAAATACACAATAATTCCCACTATCTCTGCCATCGAAATACTGCAGAGGATACCAATACGTGCTCCTTTTTTTGCCCTGTCATATTTCTTTGCGCCCAGATTCTGACTGATAAATGTGGTCAACCCCATAGAAAAACAGGTAATAGGCAGAAAACCAAATCCCTCAACCTTGGAATATGCCCCGCATCCAGCAACAGCCAGCTTGCCGAAGCTGTTGATATTAGACTGCACTACCACGTTTGCAATGGCGATCACGGAGTTCTGGATGCCGGCAGGAAGACCGTTGGATACAATCTGTTTCAGCATATAGGAGTCCAGGCGAACATCCCTAAGGGAAACCGTATACTCCTCCGGGCTTTTTTTCATCAGACGGTACAGGCACAAAAATGCACTCATAAACTGGGAAATGATAGTGGCAAGAGCTGCGCCCTCCACGCCCATTCCAAATCCGCCTACAAAAACCATATCCAGAGCCACATTCAAAAGCGATGAAAAAATCAGGTAATACAATGGATGACGGCTGTCTCCCACTGCCTGCATAATGCCTACAAAATTGTTATAAAGAACCAGTCCCAGGGATCCCAGGGCATATACCTGGAAATACAGGGTGGATTTCGGCAAAATATCTGCCGGTGTTTTCATAAGGATCAGAATTTTTGGTGCAAGCACAACACCGCCAGCTGTAAGAAGTATACCGCACAGAATACCAAAAGCCACCGTGGTATGAATCGCCCTGTGAAGCTCCTTCTTCTGCCTTGCGCCAAAATATCTCGCTATGATAACGCCTGCTCCCATAGCAAGGCCCTGAAAAAATCCTACCAGCAGAAATGTAAGACTGCCGGATGAACTTACCGCAGCCAGTGCATCACTTCCCAGAAAGTTTCCCACGATCAGAGAATCTGCTGTATTGTACAGCTGCTGGAACAGGTTTCCCAGAAAAAGCGGGAACGCAAATCCCATCAGTTTCTTCCAGATAGACCCTTCTGTCAGCAGATTTTTGTTTTGTGAATTATTCATCTTTTTCCCCTCCATCAATCCTTTTTATCGTAACATACCACACCTGCTTTTTCAATCGTAAGTTGCGATGTGCTGTTCACTCTACGCCCTGCAACCGTGTTTCTCTTCACTTCATTCACAGCAACACGTTTCGCGTTACACAAAACTCATGCATCCGCAAGATTTCACGCTCAAATTCTCGTTTTTCTGTGAACTTTGTTCGCAAAAACACCTCGCGGAACATTACCAGTGAACAGTAATGTTGCGGATCAGGTTTTCACAAATCCAATTGCAAACGTCCATATTTCGTGTATAATAAGACATATCATTATAATTATTTTTTCATACTTTTCGTAAATTTAAGGAGGACATATATTTGAAAAATCTGGAAACCATTTGGAGCAAAGCGGCTGCCCTGGGACAGACTCTGAAAGAATATCCTCGTCCGGATATGGTACGCCGTCACTGGATCAATCTGAACGGCATGTGGGACTATCTGATTACTGACAGCCGCATTCTTCCATGGCAATTTTACGAAAGCGAATATTTCCCCTTTGACGGACAGATTTTAGTGCCCTTTTCACCGGAAGCACCTCTTTCCCAGGTAAAGCGCCAGCTTTTGCCAGATGAAACCTTATGGTATTCCCGTACCATCCAGTTGCCAGAGAACTGCCTGGATACAGAAAGTCAGCGGCTTCTTCTGCATTTTGGAGCTGTAGATCAGATCTGCAGCGTGTACATTAACGGAAAGTTCGTCAGCTATCACAAGGGCGGCTACCTTCCATTTACCACAGATATTACAGACTTTATCACAGAAGATCTCACAGTCTCTATCCTCATAAGTGTCCACGACTTCAGTGACACCTCCTATCATGCCAGAGGCAAACAGCAGCTGAAACGCGGCGGTATGTTCTATACTGCCCAGAGCGGGATATGGCAGACTGTATGGATGGAGATCGTACCGAACGAATACATAAGAGATGTGCGTGTTACCCCGGATTGGGACAATGGTCTGGTCCGGATGCGCATCCGCGTATCCTCCCCATCCTTGACTGAAAATGCATCTCCTGCCCATATAAGTCACACGGCAGCGGATCAGACAGATTCTCAGGAAACCATTTTGGCTTTTTCACCTGACAGGCAGAATTCATCCAATGTGATCTGTAAGGTTTACCCACCTGTTTTTCTCGAAGCAGACGGACTTAACGATACATTATGCCAGGATGAAATAACTGCCGCCGCAATCCGTCCCGGAAAAGGAGCCACCCTCTCCATCCCGGAAAATATGCAGAAGTCCTGGACTCCCAAAGAGCCGTGGCTTTACCCCTATTCCCTGGAATATGGCAAAGACCGGGTTCTTGGATATTTCGCACTCCGCAAATGTGACGTACAGATAGCTGACGATGGCTATCCACGCTTTTTCCTGAACGATCAGCCATATTTTCAGAGCGGCGTGCTGGATCAGGGCTACTGGCCAGACGGGCTTTATACAGCACCTTCCGACGAAGCTTTCATCTACGATATTCGTGCAATGAAAGATCTTGGCTTTAACATGCTCCGCAAGCATGGCAAAATCGAAGCAGACCGCTGGTATTTCCACTGTGACCGCATGGGAATGCTGGTATGGCAGGATATGCCTAACGGCGGTTCTTCCTACCATCACTGGTTTGTCACCTATCTGGCCACATTATTAAACTGGATGCGCATTCCAGTAAAAGACCTCCACGCCCGCCTGCTCTCCCGCACAGATGAATTCGGCCGTCAGGAATACATTGACGATATCCGGGATATGGTCAGGACACTGTATAATCATCCTTCCATTGTCACATGGGTACCTTTCAACGAAGGATGGGGACAATTTTCCACCAAAAAAGTCACAGATTTTATTCACCGTCTGGATCCTTCCCGCCTGGTAGATTCTGCCAGTGGATGGTTTGATCAGGGCTGTGGTGATATTAACAGTCTCCATTATTATTTTCTTGGACTTCCAGTACCAGAATCAGACCGCGTACTTGCTTTATCTGAATTTGGAGGTTACTCTCTTCGCCTGCAAGAGCACAGTGCCTGTAAAAATATTTACGGATATAAGAAATTTACCACCAGCGAGGCGCTTACCGACGGCTTCTCCAGGTTGATGGAAAACACTATCGTACCTTCTGTAAAAAAAGGATACTCTGCAACTGTTTTCACGCAGCTTTCTGATATTGAAGAAGAAACCAACGGACTGATCACTTACGATCGTAAAAAGATTAAAATGAATCCGTTGATTGTACAGAAATGGAATACGAAGCTGAAGAAATCTTTACACAACTAACTGTTAAACGCATATTTATCTGATGAAACAAAAAAACAGAAGCCATGCAGTCTTTTTCCATATACTGCATAGCTTCTGTTTTGTTTTCTTAAGCGCCAGCTTCAAAATTTATTTCCAGCTGACATTCACGTTTCGCATTTAAATTAGTTATTACTGCTGATTGCATTTATAGCAATTAGTTTGCTGCTTCTTCGTCAGCTGCCGCATCGGTCTCAGCCTCTGCATTTTCCACATTGTCTTCTGTCTTGATCAGAGAAACGAAAAGTGTCTCAGCGATAGGCTGAATGTCATCAGATTTCGGTCCGATCTGAACATTGTACATCATTCCCTCAGCATCCTCCAGGAAAGCGATTCCGTATGTACTTTCAGTCTCGAAGGAAACCGCATAGAGTCCGTTAATGCAAACCTTCTCAACATCTTCATACTCTGTAGCCAGCTCATCAGCCATGGAATGCAGATCATACTCTGTTCCAACATCTGTAGCGGTCACTACCATGTTCACGCCTTCTTCAGAATCTGGATCCTGTGCCTGGAACATAACACCGTCTGCTGCATCTTCATCTGAAATTTCCAGAACATCCCAGTTACTTGGTACATAGAGATCGAAGCCCGGCTCAAAAGATAACCATGTTCCTTCATATGCAGCTTCATCAAGCATGTCCATTGTTAATTCTGTAATCTCATCATCTGCAGTCTCAGTATCTTCTGCTGCATCTGCCTCAGCCCATACAGGAGCAGAAAATCCGGTTACCATTGCTGCGGTACATAACATAGCCATAACTTTTTTCCAGTTTTTCATTTTTCTACCTCACTTTTATCATATTTTGTGATATTATATAGAGGACCTAAAAAGTTTATAATACTTTCTAACGCCTCATCACCTTGAGGTTACTATATCCGATTTATTTTGAAAAAACAATATACATGGGATGAAATGACACTTTCAGTGATATTTTGATGTTCCTGTTCACAGCAACATTTTGATTTACTGCAGATTTTCATTCTTTTGGAGGATTTTAGCATTGAACATTGCAATAATTGATGATGTGCAGCAGGATCTTGATGCACTTGCAGAAGCTGCCCGGGAACATTATGACCCAAAACAGATATCTATCCAATTACATACCTTCTCTTCACCTGAAGATTTCTGGAACAGCTATTCTCCCGGCAGTTATGACCTGATTTTTCTTGATATCTACATAAAGCAGGCCAATGGTATGGACTTGGCCGCCCAGCTTCGGGAAAAAGGCGACTCCTGTGCTCTTATTTTTGTTACCAGCAGCGATGCTTTTGCGGTTGCCAGTTACGACGTGCAGGCAGCTTATTATCTTCTGAAGCCTCTTGATACAAACAAGCTCACAAAGGTATTGGACTCCATTCAGATCAAGCGTGCACAGGATACACGATATATAGAGGTGATCTGCGACCGTACCCTTCTACGTGTTCCTGTAAAAACCATTTTATATGCAGACACCTTTCACAATGCTGTCCAGCTTCACACAGACGCAGGAGTTCTGCGCACATACCTGACTTTCCAGAAATTCGAGGAACTGATTCACGATCTCCCCTGTTTTCTCTCCTGCTACCGCGGCTGTCTTGTGAATATGGACCGCATTTACAAACCACTGGAGGAGGGCTTTCTTCTGGACAACCAGGAAACCGTCCAGATCCGTAAACGGGGAGCTAACGCAATCAAGAAGGAATATCTGAATTATCTTTTCTCATAATACAAAAGTCTGCACAACTGGTTGCGCAGACTTTTTATGTGGAAGAAAGACCCGGCAAAATTTCTCAGCCTGTCAGTCAGCTTTGTCAGAAAGCCGTAAATCCATATCTTCCAATGGAATAAACACATTCGCCCGGAATATACCGTTTCTGGCAGAAAAGTCGGCATATCCACCATATTTCTCTGCTGTTTTGTAAACAGAAGCAATTCCAATTCCCTGCCCGCTGTGACTTGTGGAATAAAAAGCTGCCCCATTTCTCTGCACTTCTCCTGCATAGGTGTTTTCAATATTGATCAGAAGTTTTCCCATTTTTACTTTGCAGATGCAATTTACATAAGTCTCATCCGCGTTCTCTTCTTTTTGCACTGCTCTCACCGCATTTTCCATCAGATTACCAAAAATCCTGCAGATATCCAGATCAGAAATTTTCATTTTCTCTGGAACCTCTACTGAATATCTGTACTTTATACCTTTTTGCTCCAGCTGTGACGCATAGTAATGTAAGATTGCATCCACAGACATGTTCTTGCAATAGCATACTGGTGTCTGCATTTTTTCGGTGCTCTCCTGTGCGAACTGATGAAAATACTCTTTCAGTTCTTCATAATGTTCCTGTTCCAGCAGAATGGAAGCAGTACGGATATACTGTCTGAAGTCATGTCTTGTACGGCTTGCCTCTTCCAGCGCATCAGTTAACTTCTCATAATGCTCCTTTTGCATAAGCAGACGCAATTCCATCTGTCTGGACTGTTCTTCATAGATCAGCCGCATCCGATAGCCTTCTGTCAGTTTTCTCCAGAGAAGCATTCCAAATATACCTGTCAAAATGACGCCGCCCCATTCTGGAAACCAGCCGCCAATAATCGGATCATACAAAGACCATATGCGATCTGCTGCCAGAGATACTGCATAAATTACGGTTCCTGTAAGAAGCGAAATGCCCTGCATCCCTTCCGTATAGAAAAACGCAGTTAAAACAAGACATACAGCAGTAAACCATTTCAGCACCTCCGTTGCCGCTGAAATACCATAAGAAAGAGCTGCGGTCTCCATTCCCCCGGCAAAAATCCCGGCAAGCGTAACCCCAAGACCTGCCACAGCTGTAGCAAGAACCCCCCATGCCATCCACTTATACTTTTGCCCGGTGATCTCATATTCCAGCAAAAGCATTGCCGGAAAAGCGAGAAAATAGAACAGCATTTCAACAGAGAACCAGGGCTGTACTCTTAGCGCCAGGTATGTATGCAGAAGGGGATAGCAGGTATACCCGAGCACACAAAGGCATACTCCTGCAAAAAGTACATTTTCCCTGCTTCTGGTTTTAAAAAATGCCCATACGGAAAACGCCAGAACCAGAATGATCAAGGTAAATACAGAGGAATTGATAAACACCGCAATTCCCCTTATGGTGTTTATTTTTAAAGGATTTCCAAAAACAGGTACACTCTGGATTCCCGGCGAAGCAGAGCTTTTATCTGTCACTGCAATCAGAATTTCTAATGAAGTATTGGCCTTGAAGGTAAACATTCTGTTCTGAGTCCGTTCCACATAATGATCCGGGTCCGGATTTCCCATCTGTCCGACCAGAACACCATCCACATACAAATTATATGCTGAAAAAATTTCCGGCAGATACAAACCATATGTATGCTGCTCAGCGGGAAGCATGATTTTTAACCGGTATGTACCACTCCCATACGGACTTCTCCCACTGTTTCCAAGTTCCATTCCACCATATTCCCCAATAGAAATATAACGAAAATAATATTTATCCAGATCATCCTCCGGCGTAAGAAGTGCATCCGGATAATATTCCCATTCTCTGGACAAATAATAGACAGGAAAGCTCTCATAGGAGCCATCTGCATACAAAAGTCCGTGTATGGCTTTTTCCTCTCTTGTCATATATTTGTTATTTGAACAATACAACACGTAAAAAAACATAAAGGATAGAATCATGGTTATGATTACAGTTCCCCACAGCAGCTTCCTTCCTTTTTTATTTGCTTTGTTCTCCTTCACCCCGTTCCCCCTTTCGGAGCTTTTTGCCGCGTCTCATTGGTATATTCCATAACAATATTAACAAAATTACAATTATTATAACAATTGAAGCCGTTTTTTTATGTTGACTGTTAAGATTCTCATCTGAATTCGCTTTCTGGTTTTTGACATCTTCCGAAAGAAGTTCCTCAACCTGTTCTGACAGCTTTTCTTCTCCTGAGTCCGCCGCATTTTCCAGACTGTCTCCTTCCGGATCATCCTCTTCTGTGTTTCCACCATTCTCTGTCTGATTTTGTGGTTGCTCTTCCACTGTATAATCTCCAGTTTTATCAATGGGAATCACCGCAGCGTTCTGTGCATCATTTACCGAACCTGTATAGGAGTTACCTTCTTCGTCTGTCAGCATAGTCTGAGAGTCACGGTTCGCATACGGAATCTCCACGGTAGCTCCTGGAATATCTGTAACAGCTTCTCCGTTTTTGGAAATTTTTACAGAAACATCACTTCCCACCCAGGAAATGTCTGTCTCAATCTGATCCTCCGCTTTTATATTCCAGTTTTTTACCACTTCCACAGGAACCCTTACCAGCACTCCGTCTCCTTCAAAAGGAATCAGCTTTACACCATTCTTCATAAGATCCAGCAGCCTGTTTCCTACAAGGATGGTGGAAGTATCCGTTACCCGCTCCGTTTCATCGTCAATATCCGGAAGCTCTTTGCCATCCCTGTCTGCATAATTGCGCTTGTACCAGTGCTCATTAGAAATAAGCTCCCCACCATACACAAAAGTATATACCCCGGTACTTCCACCTGAATAGGTTACGTAAATTCCATATTCCCTGCCAGCTTTAAGAACACTTTTTTTCAGATACAGCCCCTTTCTGTCAAAATAGGAATTACTTTTGCCTATTTCTTTATCTTCATTATTTTCCAGCAGATATACCTGCAGATCGTCCAGCTGTTCATCTGTAAAACAGTCTAATATCATAGGAAAGAACAGAACATCCACGCCAACCACACAGCACGTCTGTACTTCCGGCTGATCCGGGCGCTGAACAGTAATATAAGCAGCTGCCCCCGGAACAGTAAGCTCCTGATCCACCGTGCAGCCTTCTGGAGCTGCAAAAGTTCCCGTCACTTTATAAACGCCAGGAGCATTCACATCAACCTGACTGAAATCCCATACTGAATGCATGATAACAGCCGGATGGGCCGCAGTATCCTCATATTCTTCACAGGTGCTCCCAAAAATATAAAAAGTCTCCTCCAGCTCGGTCCGTACTTCTGCCAGACTCTGCCCCGCCCGCACCGCATATACCATGCAGCGCTGCAGGCTCTTTTCGTCAATCTCCTCGCAGGAACGGATAACAGTATCTTTTGATACTGTCCCGCCAATTGTTCCAGGCTGATAACTGAGTATCTCCAGGCTTCCATCTGACTGATAGCGGTATTTAAGATTTCTGGTTTTCCCTTCATTATAAACAACTGTCAGTGTATATATATTTTCAGCTATCATACTCTGGCAGGAAAGATACATCCCATCGGTATCCGCAAATCCATATCCTTCCTCGCTTACATTTACCCAGTCCTCTCCTTCTTTTTGAAGCCATATTTCCATCATATCTGGATTCTGCTCTGTGATCCATGGAAAATAGTAAATACCTGCTGAAATCATTCGGGAATACACCTGAATCTCCGGCTGTCCCGGATTCTGTACAGAAATCCATGCTGTCCATTCCGGAAGACCGACATTGCTTGTATATCCTTCCGGAAGTCTCACTGTCCCTGTAATCTTATAGGCTCCCACAGTCTGAATATCAATTCCGGAATAGTCCCAGATTGCATCCAGATAAAGCTCTTCTCCATCTTCTGTATATGCAATGCAGCTCATGCCATCATAAATTTCCTGCAGTTTCTGCAGGCTTCCGCCTTTCAAAACTGCTCCGGCAGGTATGTAGAAAATTCTGGAAAAATCCCTTATTACATTTTCTGCTGCCCTTACTTCCTGCACGCTTTTCCAGGCAAATATGCAAAGCAAAAATAAAAAAACACTTATCAGACCTTTTAACCTTTTTTTCATTGATTTTCTCCCTTATCCCAAGCATATAAGATTTCATCGTATAATACAAGAAACCTGTGGCGAACCGCAGGTTTCCGTGAAAAATGGGTGTTACTGTTTACTTTATTACAACAACAAGAGCGTGTTTGAAAAAGGCTCTAACTTTGCATTGTACCGTAATATGTTTTACATGAATGTCCTACTATCAGAAACAAAACTCCCTGAAAAAATCACATTCTGCATCATTGCACTGGGCAGCATCAATTGTTTTTACATCGCAGTGGAACACGTGACCAAGTTTATTAACCTTATCTCCAAACATACGATATACAAAGGGCACATTGTTCTCCATCAGTTTCTGAACTAATGCAGGTGCCTGTGCTTTCTGATGATCTGCCACGGAAGTCATGCAAAATACAGGAGGATAAACATCTGTAATGCCGTTCAGTACATCAATGCTCTCCAGTTCTTCCTCTGTACCGCCTTCCGGAAGAAGTTCCTTCATGATCAGCATAGTCATATTGTCTGCCCCTTCCCTTGGGATCCTGTACACACCGCAATTTAAAGCAATTGCAGTAAGGGCAAAGCCCTCTGGTACAGCAAAATCATATTTGGCAGCATATGCCGGATTCGTACAGATTGCTGCATAAAGTCCCAGAAGATGAGCTCCTGCAGAATCTCCTACTGCAAAAATACGTTCTGTATCAAAATGGAATCTTCCTGCACGCTTCATCACCCACTTGCATACCAGATTTACATCCTCTAACTGTGCTGGAAATTTGCTCTCAGGAGCCAGACGATATGTAAAGTTTACAACTGCAAATCCTCGCTGTGCAAGACTCATACAATAGTACTGGTATCTTTCTTTATCTCCATACATCCAGGCTCCTCCATGAACGCTGATAATGATCGGAAGGTCTTCTCCCTGTGCCTGCTTCGGCCTGTATACGTCCAGTCTCTGCATCTCCCTGTCATCATGTCCATATACAATATTATCCCAACGTTCGATGTCTTCCGGGGTATTCATAAGAGCATCGCGCTCATCATCTGCCTTTTTAAATTCTGATCTGATCTTATCGCTTAATTCAGACATTGTAGTTCCTCCAGGTAATGTATTTTTCTGTGAATATTATAAATGAATTATATAGAAAAAACAACAGGAAAGAATCCTGCTTGCTGCATAAAAAAAGAACACCTAATCAACTCAGGTGTTCTTTAAAGATTCGCTATTAGTCTTCAACTTTAACGATCTCTTTTTTGTTATAGCTTCCGCAAGCCTTGCAAACTCTGTGTGGCATCATAAGTGCGCCGCATTTGCTGCATTTTACAAGGTTCGGAGCGCTCATTTTCCAGTTTGCTCTTCTCTTATCGCGTCTTGCTTTGGAAGATTTATTCTTTGGGCAGATGGACATTTCGGTTACACCTCCTTAAATTTACTGAATATATCACTGATAGCTGCCATACGGGGATCCTTAGGCTCCTCGGCACATCCGCAGGGACCATCATTCAGGTTCTTCCCGCATCTGCTGCAAATCCCTTTGCAGTCTTCTTTACATAAGACTTTCAAAGGCCAGCTCATCAGTACCTCAAGATAGACCAAACGGTCCACATCCAGGTCATAGCCGGTGAGATAGCTGCTCTCATCCAGATCATTCACACGTTCTTCATCCGTAAGCTTCATGTCGAGTTTCCTCTTGAATTCAAAAGGAATCCTGGTCCTAACCTCTTCCAGACATCTGTCACATGGAATTCCAACAGTCACAAGACCGCTTCCCTCCAGTTCCAGAACTCTGTCGCCGGTATTCGTAATCGTAAGCTCTACAGGTTCCTTAGCCAGTACTGGAAAGGTTCCCTGCTGGAAGGTGATGGTATCCATCTCAAAAGCAACACTGTAGTGCTGGCTCTTACCCTCGCTGGATGAAATGTCTGATAAATGTATCTGCATAATCGTCTCCCTATTCACACTTAATCAATTATACATACCCTGTCATTATTTGTCAACTTGAATTTTCCCTTATATACAATAATTTTTCAAAAAAATTACAAAAGCTGGCGAAATTTCAGGTGGAATATTAAATCAATTTCCTGTTGCATATAAAATCCTGCCAGAGTGTATGATTCTCTGACAGGATTTATGCATTTCTATAAAGTAATGCAGTATTACCGCAAAGCAGCCTGCCTCTCAGCAACTGACTTTGCCATGTACTGCTGATCACACTGCAGCTAATTATTTTACAAGTGCTACCGTATCACGGCAGATTGCAAGCTCCTCGTTAGTCGGGATAACTGCAACCTTTACCTTGGAATCAGCACCGGAAATAACAACTTCCTCGCCCATAGCCTCATTAGCCTTAGCATCAATTGTAACACCAAGGAATCCAAGATAAGAGCAGACTTTCTCACGAATCATGCCAACATTCTCACCGATACCAGCTGTAAACACGATTGCATCAACACCGTTCATAGCAGCTACATATCCACCTACATATTTCGCAATGCCATAGCAGAGAACTTCGATTGCATTCTTAGCATCCTCGTTGCCCTCAGCGGCTGCGGCTCTAAGGTCACGCATATCACTGGAAACACCGGACATACCCTGAAGACCGGATTTCTTATTGAGAACATTCATAACACCTGCAAGATCCAGGTTCTCTTTCTTTGCAATGTACTCAACGATAGCCGGATCAATGCTTCCGGAACGTGTACCCATTACAACACCTTCAAGAGGAGTAAGACCCATTGTAGTATCTACACATTTGCCATTCTGAACAGCACTGATGGAAGAACCGTTTCCAAGGTGGCAAACGATAACCTTGGAGTTATCTTTGTCAAGGCCAAGGAACTCAACAGCACGTTTGGATACGAAGCTGTGGGAGGTTCCGTGGAAGCCGTATCTTCTTACTTTGTAGTTCTTGTAGTACTCGATCGGAAGTCCGTACAAATATGCTTTTGCAGGCATTGTCTGATGGAATGCGGTATCGAATACACCTACCTGAGGTACGTTTGGCATAAGCTCGGAGCATACGCGGATACCAATCAGGTTTGCCGGGTTGTGAAGCGGTGCAAGATCGTTGCACTCTTCTACTGCTTTGATCATCTCATCTGTAATGATAGCGGAAGAAGCGAATTTCTCGCCGCCGTGTACGATACGGTGACCAATTGCATTAACCTCTGCAAGGCTCTTGATCGCGCCTGTTTTCTCATTTGTAAGAGCTTCCAGAACCATCTGGATGGCTTCTTTATGAGTCGGCATGGAAGCCTCTGTGATTTCTTTGTCATTTCCGGCTTTCTGGTATACCAGTCTTCCGTCAATTCCGATTCTCTCGCAAAGTCCTTTTGCAAGAACAGCTTCTGTGTCGGAATCGATCAACTGGTATTTTAAAGAAGAACTACCGCAGTTAATTACCAATACATTCATTTTTTTACTCTCCTGTTTACATGATTATGTATTACCTGACACCAGATATTTTATTCCTCTGGTATCTCTTCAAGGGCATGTGCCCTCAATCACAATACGATTCAGCCCTTTTCAGACTAATTCCAAATTAGTCCTGAGCCTGGCACTGTACGGATGTGATAGCTACAACACCAACGATATCGTCAGCGGAGCATCCACGGGACAGGTCATTTACAGGTTTTGCGATACCCTGGGTGATAGGTCCGTAAGCTTCTGCTTTTGCAAGACGCTGAGCCAGCTTGTATCCGATGTTTCCTGCATCAAGGTCTGGGAAGATAAGAACGTTAGCCTTACCTGCAACCGGGCTTCCCGGAGCTTTAGAAGCACCTACGCTTGGAACGATAGCCGCATCCAGCTGGAACTCTCCGTCAAGTGCAAGGTCCGGATTCTGCTCTTTCGCAATCCTGGTAGCCTCAACAACTTTATCAACATCTGCATGTTTCGCACTTCCCTTAGTAGAATGGGAAAGCATAGCTACTACAGGCTCTTCCTGTACAAGAAGCTTGAAGGACTCAGCAGAAGAAGCTGCGATTGCTGCAAGTTCTTCTGGATTCGGGTTCTGGTTCAGACCGGAATCACCGAATACGAATGCACCGTTAGCGCCGTACTCGCAATCCGGAACGATGATCAGGAAGAATGCGGAAACAAGCTTGGTACCTGGTTTTGTCTTCAGGATCTGAAGGCATGGTCTTAAGGTATCAGCTGTAGAGTGGCAAGCTCCGGAAACCATACCGTCTGCATCGCCCATCTTAACCATCATAACACCATAATACAGATACTGGTTCAGAAGGATCTCCTTAGCCTGCTCTGGTGTCATGCCTTTTTTCTGTCTTAACTCTACTAATTTGTCAATATATCCCTGAGTCTTCTCAGATGTTGCAGGATCTACGATCTGTGCACCGGAAATGTCGAAGCCGCCTTCAGCTGCGCTCTTCTTAACTGCTTCCTCATTACCAACAAGTACAAGCTTAGCAATTCCCTCTTTTAAAATTTTGTCTGCTGCTTCAAGAGTTCTCATGTCCTCTGTCTCTGGCAGTACGATTGTCTTAATGCTGGATTTTGCTCTTTCTTTGATTACATCAATAAATCCCATGATTAAATGGCTCCTTTCATTTGTTACAGTAATCCTCTGGGAACTGGCATAAGTATCCATTCCCCATTCAGTAACTTAACCTCATTATACGCCACCCCGCCTTGTATTTCAAGCTTTTCAATGTTAGAATATGGAAGAACAACGTATTTTTTGAGGTGCAATTTTATGAAAACAGCCGGAATTATTGCAGAATACAATCCATTCCATACAGGACATGAATATCAGATAAACTATATAAAAGAAAAACTAAGGACAGACTATGTAGTTATCGCCATGAGTGGTGATTTCGTGCAAAGAGGAACCCCTGCTCTTTTTTCAAAATATGTACGTGCAGAAATGGCTCTTCGGAGCGGCGCAGACCTGGTTCTGGAGCTGCCGGTTTCCATTTCTTCTGCCAGTGCAGAGTTATTTGCCAGAGGAGGCGTACAGCTTCTGGATGGACTTGGGGTTACAGATATACTTTGTTTCGGAAGTGAATGCGGTGATACGGATGCGCTTATGGAGCTGGCCAAAATCCTGGCAGAGGAGCCGGAAACTTTTCAGGCCGCCCTTCGCCGGAATCTGAAAAACGGAATGACTTTTCCAAAGGCCAGAAGCATGGCTCTCTCTGCAGTTTTTCCCGAATCAGAAAAATACCAGCAATTGCTCTCTTCCCCCAATAATATTCTGGGAATTGAATACTGTAAAGCTATTCTAAGGGAAAACAGCTCTATTTCACCGGTTTCCATTAAGCGGGAAGGAAATGATTATCACGAAAATACTCTGTCTGAAAATCACTTTCCTTCTGCTTCTGCTATTCGGAATGCCATTTTGGATTTCAACGCTCCACCCAAAGGGGACTGGTCCGATACCGAGCATTCCCACTGCTTTTTATCTGAAGCATCAGAAACCTCAATACAGAATTTTGCGTTTCTTGCTGATATGGCAAAAAAATTTTTACCAGCAAATTCCCTGGAACTATTTTTGCAGGCAATTTCCGGAAATCATTATCTTCTGGAAAACGATCTGGACACGCTTTACCGCTACTGTTTTCTTCAGGAAACAGAAGAAAGCCTGTGCACATACCAGGACATGTCCCACGCTCTTGCCAGAAGGATTCTCTCCTGCAGGGATCAGTATAAAACCTTTTCCCAGTTTACCGACCTCCTGAAAACCAAGGAGATCACACGCACCAGGATCCAGAGAGCACTGCTTCACATGCTTCTTCATATTCAGAGTGTGCCAGCGCAGATTCCCTACGCCCGGGTTCTGGGATTTCGAAAAAACAGTTCTGCGCTTCTGGGCAAAATAAAAAAATGCAGCAGCATTCCTCTGCTTACCAGACTGCCGGATGCTGCCGCAGTGCTTGAAAACGCACCGCAAGCTATGGATTTACTAAATGAAACAACTTTCGCATCCAATCTTTACGAAAGCATTCTGGCACAAAAAAACAGTACTTCTTATGTTCATGAATACAGACAACAAATTATTATTGTATAATATTCTCAACTGCATAAAGAGCCCCGGCTACTGCAATTCCGTACAATAGCCAGGGCTCACTTTTATCCATTTCGTCTTACTCAATCTTACTCATTAGAAAGAAGAATGCGGTCATTATCCAGCTTCTTTCCTGCTCCAACTTTAAACTTGTCAAGCAGCCCTTCCACAGTAAGACCTTTTTTCTCCTCTTCCTTGATATCCAGAACAATATCACCGGAATCCATCATCAGAATACGATTTCCAAGTTCCAGTGCAGACTGCATATTGTGGGTGATCATCAGACAGGTCAGATGATGTTCTTCCACGATCCTGCTGGTCAGGTTCAGCACCTTCTCGGCTGTTCCCGGATCAAGAGCTGCTGTATGCTCATCCAGAAGAAGCAGTTTCGGTGGATTCATAGTTGCCATCAAAAGAGTAAGTGCCTGTCTCTGACCGCCTGAAAGAAGTCCCACCGGATGGTTCATGCGGTCTTCAAGGCCAATATCCAGAAGTGCAAGCTGTTCACGAAAACGCTGTTTATCACTTTTGGAAATACGGGAAAGCCAGCCTCCCTGACCTGCAGCAAGCGCAAGGTTCTCCAGAATCGTCATTCCAGGAGCAGTTCCCCGCATCGGATCCTGATACAGTCTTCCAATATTTTTTGCTCTGGCATGCTGTGGCAGAAATGTAATATCCTCTCCATCCAGAACAACAGATCCGGAATCTGTGAGAAAATCCCCACAGATGGCATTGAACATAGTAGATTTACCAGCTCCGTTGGAACCGATAATTGTTGCAAAATCGCCTTTTTCAAGATGCAGAGACAAATCTCTGATTGCCACTTTTTCATTTACTGTTCCCGGATTAAAGGTTTTGGAAATATGTGAAAGCTTTAACATGGATCAGATTCCTCCCTTCTTGTGCATCATTCTTCTTTTCAGCTGCGGCCACTGTCGTTTCAGATAAGGGCCGGAAATTGCCAGAATAACAATCACAGAAGATACCAGTTTCAGCATAAACGCCGGCATATTAAATCTTAAAGCCACCGTATAAACCAGTCGGAAAACAAAAGAACCCAATACCATTCCCACAGCTCTTACAAAAATTCCGCCTTTTCCAAGAATTGTTCCTCCGATCAGAAGGGATGCAAGCGCAATGGTAACCATTCCCTGACCAATGTTAATGTCCACAGATTTCTGGGACTGGGAAAGAAGGCATCCGGACAGTGCTGTAAAAGAGTTTGCAATACAAAGTCCGATAATCGTTGTAAATACCGGGTTGATAGACGACGACTTCACCATATCTGCATTATTTCCTGTAGCACGGATTGCAAGGCCAAGTCGTGTCTTTAAAAATACCACCAGAAAAGCAACCACTGCTGCTACTGCGATCAGCGCAACAATTATATCTGTTCTTCCCTTCAGAGGGGTATCTGCCAGAACATCCTTCATCATGGAAAACACCGTATCTGTACGGTTCATGTTGATCAGGGAAGAGCCTCCCATCACTGCTATGTTAATCGAATACAAGCCTGTATTCACAATAATTCCCGCAAGCAGACTGTCTACTCCCATTTTTGTCTGCAAAAATCCGGTTACAAAACCAGAACAGATTCCGGCAAGCATTGCTGCTAGTATTGATAAAAAAGGATGTCCGCTGACCGCCACAGCGGCTCCTACAGCGGCTCCTAATGTAAAGCAGCCGTCTGTAGAAAGGTCGCAGACATTCAGCATGGAATAACTTAAAAACAATGCAAGGACAGTCAGGGAACAGATCAGTCCAAGTTTCAGGGCAGTTTCTCCTAAGGAGAGTGCAGTAGCCAGTGTCACAATCATTTCCTCCGGTTAATCGTTAATTTGCTTCCAGTTCGTCAAAGCTTTCTGCTGTCACAATCTCATTTACCTGTGTGCAGAGCGGCTCCATAGCAGCTTTGACAGTTTCAAAATCAAGGCCGAGACCTTCGCATGTTTCTGTGTTTACAGTAGCAGTACCATTGTCAAAGGTTTCTACAGGAGTGGTTGCCGGATCAGCACCATTCAGAAGAATATCGGCAACCATATCTGCTGTTTTTGCTCCAAGATTTGCGTAATCAACACCATACCCTGCGAAAGCGCCATTTAACGCAAAGGAATCAGCTCCAGTGTAATGCGGAATTCCTGCATCAATAAATTTCTCATAAATGGAAAGCTCTGCTGTCATAATGGTATTATCAGTTGGGGTAAACACTGCGTCAACACCATCTGCAACCAGTGCATCTGCTGCAAGCTGAACTTCATCTGTAGTGGTTCCGGTACGCTCAACATATTCGATTCCGTTCTCATCCATGTAAGCTTTTGCTGCCTCGATGGCTGCTGTAGAGGAATCCTGTCCGATATCATATAAAAGTCCGATCTTCTTGGTATCCGGATTAACAGCTTCGATCAGTTTCATAATGGAAGCGGTATCCAGATAATCGCTTGTTCCGGTAAGGTTTGCGCCAGGTGCCTCCAGGGATTCTACAAGACCTGCACCAACCGGATCCGATACTGCGGAAAATACAACCGGCGTGTCGGTTCCTTCTGTGCTTGCCTGCATACGCATAGCTACCGGTGTTGCAACACCAACCATAAGGTCTACACCGTCTGCCTGGAAATCAGAAATAATCTGCTCCATAACATTGGCATCTGCATTACAGTTGTCATAGGAAATATCGAAGTTTACACCCTTCTCATCACCGATTTCTTTCAGGCGGCTTTCCAGATTGTCTACGATCTGGTTCAGAGATGCGTCATCTACATAATTGCAGATACCGATCTTGTAGTCCTCTGCAAGAACAGGTGTTGCCATCATCATAGTTGCCATTGTTGCTGCTGCGATTGCGATCATTCTTTTTTTCATAGTGTTTTCCTCTCTCTCTTAAAATTGGCGGGAGCGTGTTTAAAAAGGCTTTCCGCATAATATGTGTCACACTTTACGGAAATGATTTTCAAACAGGCTCCAGAAGATAACTAAGCCGATCTTCTGCATCTTGTCTGCGAGAAAGAATGAGTGGTAAAATGGATATCAAAAAACCGTCTTCAAAAAACAACATTCCCTGTTGCTCTTTGAGACGGTAATAAAATCTTATTATCGCGGTGCCACTCAAATTGACAAATCGTCCACTTTCTCATGTACAAACATACACTCCTGATTGGTAACGGGTTCGGTTCCCGTCGGCGCCTACTCTCCTGAAATATAATTTCGGGCCGCCCTCGAAAGTCCATTCCATCAGCCGCTTCATACGAAGATCACACCATCCTTCGCTCTCTGATAAGTCATTATTCAGTCCATTCATAACGACTAAATGTCACATCTGATTTACTACTCTTTCTCATCGGTTTAACTGATTTATACTTTAGCACAGTGATGTAAGAATGTCAAGTGCAAATTTATCCAAAAAAGTTTCTGTTCACTCCGTGACCAGTAACCCAGAAAACTTAGTTTTTAAAGCTATGGATCGGAGCTGGAATTCTTCCGCCTCTTGCCACAAACGCATCACAGGAGAAATTATTTACCGGCATGATTAGTGCATAGCCAAGAAGACCACCGAATTCTACTGTCTCTCCTACTCCTTTTCCGATAACAGGGATCAGACGGACTGCTGTTGTTTTCTGGTTCACCATTCCAATTGCTGCTTCATCTGCAATAATGCCGGAAATGGTGGATGCCTTCGTATCACCTGGTACTGCGATCATATCAAGTCCCACAGAGCATACGCAGGTCATAGCCTCTAATTTCTCAATGGTAAGGGCACCTGCTGTTACCGCATCGATCATTCCCTGATCCTCGCTGACCGGAATAAATGCACCACTCAAGCCTCCAACTGCTGTGGAAGCCATTACACCACCTTTTTTTACCTGGTCATTTAACAGGGCAAGAGCTGCTGTAGTTCCAGGTGCACCGGCTCTTTCAAGACCGATTTCTTCCAGGATCTCAGCCACACTGTCACCGATTGCAGGAGTAGGCGCAAGGGAAAGATCCACAATTCCAAATGGAACGCCAAGCATCTTGGAAGCCTCCCTGGCAACCAGCTGACCTACACGGGTTACCTTAAATGCAGTTCGTTTGATCATCTCACAGAGAGTTTCGAAATCCTCTCCTCTTACTTTCTCCAGAGCGGTTTTTACAACACCTGGACCACTGACGCCAACATTAATAATACTGTCAGCTTCTGTAACGCCGTGGAAAGCACCTGCCATAAACGGGTTGTCATCCGGCGCATTGCAGAATACTACCAGCTTGGCACAGCCAAGGGAATCCTGTTCTTTGGTTGCCTGAGCTGTTTCCAGAATAATCTCTCCCATAAGCTTCACGGCATCCATATTGATTCCAGTCTTTGTGGAACCAACATTCACAGAACTGCATACCCGCTCTGTACTGGCAAGCGCCTGCGGAATAGAACGGATCAGAAGCTCCTCTGCCGGTGTCATTCCCTTACTTACAAGAGCTGTATATCCACCAATAAAGTTCACTCCCACCTGCTTGGCAGCTTTGTCCAGGGTCCTGGCTATTGTTACAAAATCATCTGTAGTTTTGCATGCAGCACCCCCAATCAGACCGATTGGTGTAACAGAAATTCGTTTGTTTACAATTGGAATTCCGTACTGTGCTGATATTTTCTCACCAGTTGCCACCAGATCTTTGGCATATGTGGTAATTTTGTTATAAATTTTTTCGTTTAATTTCTCAAGATCGCTGTCAATACAATCCAGCAGGCTGATTCCAAGAGTAATGGTACGTACATCCAGATTCTCCTGCTCGATCATTTTGTTGGTCTCATTCACCTCAAATATATTAATCATAGCATTCGTATTCCTTTCTATGGATATATCACCTACAGGCGACATTTTTGTTAAATGAAAGTCCGATGGATGGGACTTTCATTTCAAATTCGATGCATTACGTTGAAAATATCCTCATGCTGACAATGGATCACTACGCCGATCTCATCCCCGAGAGCAGCCAGTTCTTTGGAAAGAGTTGCAATTTCCTTGTCTGAAGCACTGGTATCTGCTACCATCATCATGTTAAAATATCCCTGTACAATCGTCTGGGAGATATCCAGAATGTTAACCTGATTCTGGGCAAGATAAGTACATACCTTTGCAATAATACCAACGGTGTCATTTCCTACTACTGTGATAATTGTTTTTTTCATGATACTCCTCCTGTATTTGGGTCTGCAGCCCATTTTGACTGTCCCAGGGAAAATACAGCTTTAAGTTTTCCCTGATCTGTATATAAAAACTGAACCTGTATTTCAAATATAGTTTTGTTTCTTTACTGTAAATTATCTCCTCTACAATACAACCACATCTGAAATACTGTCCCGTTTCGCAACCTGAATCTGAAAATCTTTTGATCTATATGGATTATCTCCAAGAGTTACCTCTGAGCACACAGTCTCATAGGCAAGAGCCTCATAGTTGTTTTCTTTGCTTAAATGTCCAAGAAAAACAGCTTTCATGTCATCATGCAAAAGCCTGCAAAGCAGCTTTCCTGCATTTTCATTGGAAAGATGTCCCCTGTCGCCTAAGATACGCTGTTTCAGATAATAGGGATAACTTCCCACCTGAAGCATACGGATATCATGATTTGCCTCCAGCAAAAGAGCATCCAGATTTTGTAAATTATCTACTATGTAATCGTTATATTTTCCAAGATCTGTGGCGATTCCAACTGCCTTGTCTTCACACTCAACCCGGTATCCTACCGGCTGTGCCGCGTCATGTGGAATAGAAAAAGGATGAATGGTCAGATCCCTGATATGAAAATCCTGATCCTCCACAATCTCATGAAAAGTGTCTTCCGGAAAATTCTTCATATTCTTCATTCTGCTGATTGCATCTGCAGTTCCACCTGTAGTATAAACCGGAATGTGGTATCTGCGTGCCATCACCCCCAGACCGCTGATATGATCGGAATGCTCATGAGTGACCAGAATCGCATCAATGTCCCTGCCAGTAAGTTCCAGCTGGTTCAGTCCCTGCTCGATCCTTTTGCCGCTTATTCCTGTATCTACAAGAACATGGGTTTCTTCTGATCCCACATAAATACAGTTTCCGCTGCTTCCACTGGCAATGCTACAAAGTCTCATTTCTTCTTACTCCTTCATCTATCTGCTTCCAGGTTTTTTCCACATTTCCGTTATTTTCTACAACGAAATCTGTATGGGCTCGAAAATAATCTTCGCTGGCCTGATTTCCGATAATTCCAAGAGATTTTTCCCTTGTATAGCCTCGGTTTTTCATCAGGCGCTGAATGCGGATTTCCTCATCTGTATGAATATACCATACTTCATCACAAAACTCCTGGTAATGTTCTTCCAGAAAAAGTGCAGCTTCCACAATGCATAGCTTCCGTCCCTTATTCTTCTGTTCCTCCAGGCTTTTCAGGATATATCTTTTTACAGCCGGATGAATTATTCCATTTAGGCGGCTCAAAAAATCCGGTTGCTCAAATACTACATCGGAAACCCTCTTCCGGTCAATAGTTTTATCGTTTTTTATCACATCTTTCCCAAACAGATCAATCACTGGCTGATAACATTCCTGTCCCGGAGCCATCACAATATGTCCCACTTCGTCAGCCTGTATAACAAAAGCATTATATTTTTTCTCAAGATAAGCAAGCACCGTACTTTTTCCGGCACCAACTCCTCCTGTAATACCAATTGTCTTCATTTGTCCTATTCCTTACTGCTTCGATTTCACCTGGTAATTATGAGGTGCAAACTATTTTCTTCCTCAATCCTATTCCAGACATAGCTCTGATTCTACTTTGCCTCGTACCAGTTATTCCCCTGATGCATATCTACTTCCAGCTCCACTGCCAGATTGGCTGCACCCTTCATTTCCTCTTCCAGAATTCTTGATACCTGAGGGATTTCATCTTTCCAAGTCTCGATCAGCAATTCATCGTGGACCTGAAGCACCAGTCTGGATCTCAGTTTCTCATCCAAAAGACGTTTATACACACGATTCATGGCAATTTTGATAATATCTGCGGCAGTTCCCTGAATTGGCGAGTTCATGGCAACACGCTCGCCAAAGGATCTCTGCATAAAATTGCTGGATTTCAGTTCCGGAACCGGTCTTCTTCTGCCAAACATAGTGGAAACATAGCCTTTTTCTTTTCCCTGCTCCACAAGTCCATCCAGAAATCCCTTTATGCTTGGATAGGTCTCAAAATATTTCTGGATATAAGCGGCAGCCTCTTTTCTTGTAATACTAAGATCCTGGCTAAGACCAAAAGAGCTGATGCCATATACAATGCCAAAGTTTACCGCCTTGGCATTTCGTCTTTGCAGAGGAGTGACCTCCTCAAGCGGAATATGAAAGACCTGAGACGCTGTCAGTCGATGAATATCTTCCGCCTCCCTGTAAGCCTTGATCAGCTTTTCATCCCCGGACATGTGAGCCAGAACACGCAGCTCAATCTGTGAGTAATCAGCATCCAGGAATACAAATCCAGCTTCCGGTACAAATACTTTGCGGATCAGTCTTCCAAGCTCCATTCGGACTGGAATATTCTGAAGGTTTGGCTCTGTACTGCTGATTCTGCCAGTGGCAGTTATGGTCTGGTTAAAAGTGGAATGGATTCTTCCATCCTTCTCGATTACGGCTCCAAGACCGTCTGCATAAGTGGATTTCAGCTTTGTAAGCTGACGATATTCCAAAATATCATTTACGATTGGATTCTCTGATGCCAGTTTCTCTAATATATCTGCGGATGTGGAGTAGCCGGTCTTCGTTTTCTTTCCTCCCGGAATAGCCATTTTTTCAAAAAGGATCACACCAAGCTGTTTCGGAGAATTGATATTAAATTCTTCTCCTGCCTGCTGCCAGATCAGCTTTTCCAGTTCATGAATGCGGACAGTCAGCTTTTCACCATAATTTTTCAATTCTTCTCCTTTTACTTCGATTCCCCATTTTTCCATGGAATCTAACGTAAATACAAGAGGAAGTTCAATCTCTGTGTATACCTTCCACATACCTGTTTCCTGAAGCTTCGCTTTCAAGGGGGCTCTGGTGGCAAAAGCGGTATACGCCATATAGCATGCCAGATGTTCCAGTTCCGGCATATCCTCCTCCCAGGCCTTTTTCAGGGATATTTTTCCCAGAAGCTCTTCTTTTCCCGGAAGGAGCTTCCCATCCAGATAATCTTTTGCAAGCTCTTCATAAGTATAAGTACTTTTCAAAGGATTCAGAAGATAAGCTGCAATGCCACAGTCAAATACGTTTGCATCGGGTGTTAGATCAGCACGCTTGAGCATGGTTTTTACGTCCATGGAACAAACTGTGGTAGACTTCCCCAGCCTGCCGATCTTATCACTTAAATAAGCTGCTGTTACCATTCCCTCCACAGGAACATAATACATTTCATCTTCCCCTAATGCCAGACCAGCTCCATAGACACCTTCTTTATCCCAGAGAAGCGCTATTCCCACAGCTTCTGCCTGTCCCGCTTTTTCAAAAAGTGTCTCACAGCCCTCCAGATCATTGCAGATGAAAAAATCCTGTTCTATTGTATTTTCATTCACTTCAGCCGGATCAAATTTCATCAGAAAATTCCGGAAATCCAATTTTCTGCATAGCTCGTAGGCTTCCTTTGTAAAAATATTTCCTAACTGGAATTTCTCCTGTTCAAATTCTATGGGGCTGTTTGTACAAATAGTTGCAAGCTCCTTACTCAGCTGGGCCATCTGGTAATTTTCCCTCAAAGATTCTCTGGCCCGCTTTTGTGAAATCTCTTCCACATGGGAAAAAGCATTTTCTATGGAGCCATATTCTGCAAGCAGCCTGGTGGCTGTCTTCTCTCCGACACCTGGAATTCCAGGAATATTGTCGGCAGCATCACCCATAAGAGCCTTTAATTCTATAACCTGGGCAGGAGTAACCAGATACCGCTCCTGCACCTGGTCTTCCTTATAGTCTTCTATAACAGTCTGCCCTTTTGCAGTCCTTGGCAGACGGATCATGGTTTTCTTAGTCGCCAGCTGTAAAAGATCACGGTCACCGGAAAGAATGATTACATCCATACCTTTTTCTTCACCTTTTTTCGCCAGCGTACCAAGAATATCGTCTGCTTCAAAGCCTGCAAGGGAAACTGTGGCGATTTCCATCTTTTCAAGCATCTCTTTCAAGAGCGGAATCTGTTCCTTTAGTTCCTGAGGCATGGGCTTACGTGTACCTTTGTATTCTGGGTATTTCGCATGGCGAAAAGTCGGCTCACTTCTGTCAAATGCCACTGCCAGATATTCCGGTTTCTCTTCTCCCAGCACTTTAAACAGGATATTTAAAAAGCCATAGACAGCACCTGTATGCAGACCTTCTGAATTAGTCAGATCCGGAAGTCCGTAAAATGCCCTGTTTAAAATACTGTGACCATCTATCAGTAAAATTTTCTCACACATATAAGCCTCCTGTACCGTGTTTCCTATAATACCTGCATAATAATATAAATCAAAAATCCACCCAGTCCAGCAATCAACGCACAGAATCCCATTCCACTCAGCGCGCGGCGGAATCTCATCTTCAGTATATAATGCTTGGATTTACGAATATCTTCTTCCAGAAGCTCCCGAAGATCCAATGAGGAATCTCTGCTCTCCTCATCCAGCTGCTGCATGGCAGCATGAACAATAAAATAAGTTTCCAGCTCGTCGTAACAGGACGGACAATTTTCCACATGTTCCAGAAAATCCTCCAGTTCATCTACAGATAAATCATGCTCAATGTATCGGTTTACCATACTCTCTGCTGTCTGACAATTCATGGAAACACTCCTCCCTTTTGCAGCCCATATTTGTTATTATATCCGAATCTTCCCCAAAACACAAGAGACAGCAGATGTTTGACCGGATACTCTTTAAGCAGACAAGGGAAATAACCAAAATCTGTTTAAAGGGCATCTGATCTTTTTCTGCTGTCCCTTATTTTATATATCCGGCAATGCGGTTCTTTTTATTGCCGCAAAGTCCGGTCAAATATTACAAAAATGCTCTTTTTACTCTGCACTGGCTGTAAGAGACTTCGGCGGATCATTTAAAATCTTCATAAATTCCTCGCCTGTGATTGTTTCATGCTCATACAGATATTTTGCAAGTTCATGAAGCTTCTCAATATTATCCTCAAGAATCTTATAGGCCTTCTCATGCTGTCTTCGTACCAGCTCTACTACCTTTTTGTCCAGAAGCGTCTGTGTCTCAAAGGAGCAGCTAAGACTTGAATCACCACCCAGATACTGATTGCTCATACTTTCCATCGCAACCATATCGAACTCATCGCTCATGCCATAGCGTGAAATCATGCCTCTGGCAATCTTGGTAGCCTGCTCGATATCATTCGACGCGCCAGTTGTAACACTGTGGAAAATCAGTTCTTCAGCAGCACGGCCCCCAGTAAATGTAGCAATCTTATTCTCCAGTTCTTCCTTTGACATCAGGAAGTGCTCCTGCTCATCCACCTGCATGGTGTATCCAAGAGCGCCTGAGGTACGGGGAATAATGGTAATCTTATGAACCGGAGCAGAATCCGTCTGTTTCGCCGCCACAAGTGCATGTCCCACCTCATGATAGGATACGATCAGCTTCTCCTTATTGGAAAGCACCCGGTTTTTCTTCTGGTAACCAGCGATAACAACCTCTATACTCTCCTCAAAATCAGCTTGCGTAGCAAACTTCCTGCCATCACGGACAGCACGAAGAGCCGCCTCATTTACAATATTGGCAAGCTCTGCACCGGAAGCGCCGGCTGCTGCCTTGGCAATTTCATCGAAACGGACACTGTCTGCGATTTTGATCTTTCTGGCATGGACTTTCAGGATTTCCTCACGTCCTTTCAGATCCGGAAGTTCTACCGGAATACGTCTGTCAAAACGCCCCGGACGCAGGAGGGCCGGATCCAGGGAATCTGGACGGTTGGTAGCAGCCAGGATTACAACTCCCTTGGAGCCGTCAAATCCATCCATCTCTGTAAGCAGCTGGTTTAATGTCTGCTCACGTTCATCGTTTCCACCTGTGAAGCTTCCGCTGTCACGTTTCTTACCAATGGTATCAATCTCATCAATAAATACAATACAAGGTGCCTTCTCATTTGCCTGCTTAAACAGATCACGAACCTTGGCAGCACCCATGCCCACAAACATTTCCACAAATTCTGAACCGGAAATAGAGAAAAACGGTACTTCTGCTTCTCCTGCAACTGCCTTGGCAAGCAATGTCTTACCTGTACCTGGAGGGCCTACAAGAAGGGCGCCTTTGGGCATGGATGCTCCAATCTCCGTGTATTTCTGCGGATTATGAAGATAATCTACAATTTCCGTAAGAAGCTCTTTCGCCTCGTCCTCACCTGCCACATCTGTAAATTTAATTCCTGTAGAAGACTTCACATATACTTTGGCATTGCTTTTTCCAAAGGACATTGCTCCGCCAGGACCACCGCCCATAGAGCTCATCATCTTCTTACTCAGCCATCTTCCAAGGAAAACAAAGATTACGATTGGGATCACATATCCGATCACCAGACTGAGTAAGATGGACTGCTTCTGAGGCTCCACTGCTTCCATACTGGTTCCGGCTTCATAAAGGCGGCTTACAAGGTCCGGATCATCCATGCGTACAGTCTTGCACACCACGTCCTCGCCGTTCTTTCTCACTATATAATAGATATAATCGTCCTGCACCTCTGCCTTAGATACATTTCCACGCTCTACATTGCTGAGGAATGTACTGTAGTCGGTTTTCTCTACAGAGCGTTCCTGCATGGCTGGAATGGCAAATATGTTCAGGAAAAGGATCACCACAACCGCTATCAGTGCAAAAATGTACAATGGCCGGTTCTCTGGTTTTTTATGGTCAATATTCATTGGCATTTCCTCCATTTTCTGTCAACTGTTAAATACTTTAGCATTTCCATGTATGAATATCAATATTCTGCCTCGAAAATTTATAAACTTTTCATAATTTCATCTTTACTTTATTTTTATAATGTGCTATTATATCAATTGTTCAACCGCCGGCATGTCGGAATGGCAGACGAGGCAGACTCAAAATCTGTTGTAGGCAACTACGTGTGGGTTCAAGTCCCACTGCCGGCATTTTTAACACTTCATAAGTTATATAAATCCCGTCAAGTCCTTGATTTTGCGGGATTTTTTGTTGCTCAGAATTTCAAAAAATGTCAAGGATTGTCAAAAATCTGCCCCGCATTTACCTCGCGGGTTCATACTTTTGACCATCTATCCCAAACTGTTCCGAAGAAATTCTTTCTATATAGCAAAAGAGGATCCGCCAGCAACTCAGCGGTTCCTCTTTTCATTTACACAGTCTGCAAGCCAAACGCATCAAACTGTTTTTATTTTACTCATAAGTAATTACGCCCGGTCTTCATCCTCCAGCATTTTCTCAAAAATCGGGAAGCAGTCGAAAGTTGCAAAGTAATCTCTTGGGGTCTCGGCGCGACGGATCATATCGAAGCTTCCATCTTCGTGAAGAAGGATCTCCGCAGATTTCAATTTACCATTGTAATTATATCCCATGGAAAAACCATGTGCGCCAGTATCATGAATCACCAGATAATCTCCCATATCAATCTTCGGAAGATAACGGTCAATTGCAAACTTATCATTATTCTCGCAAAGAGATCCTGTGATATCATACAGGTGATCGCAAACCTGATCCTCTTTTCCAAGAACAGTAATATGATGATAAGCACCGTACATAGCCGGCCGCATAAGGTTTACTGCACAGGAGTCCACACCGATATACTCTTTGTGAGTGTGCTTCTCATGAATCGCTTTTGTTACCAGGCAGCCATAAGGTCCCATCATGAATCGTCCAAGCTCTGTATAAATAGCTACATCTCCCATTCCTTCCGGAACCAGAACTTCTTCATATACCTTGCGTACACCTTCTCCAATTGCACGAATATCGTTTGGAGTCTGCTCCGGGCGATAAGGAATACCAATACCACCGGAAAGATTGATGAATTTAATATGCGCCCCAGTCTCCTTCTGAAGCTTCACAGCAAGTTCAAACATAACCTTCGCAAGCATCGGGTAGTAATCGTTCGTCACTGTATTGCTGGCAAGAAATGCATGAATTCCAAACTCCCTGGCGCCCTTACTCTTCAGGATACGAAATGCATCAAAAATCTGCTCCGTAGTCATGCCATATTTTGCATCCCCAGGATTATCCATAATATCATTGCTGATCTTGAACACTCCACCAGGATTATAACGGCAGCTAATGATCTCCGGAATCTTTCCAACAGCTTTCTCTACACTCTCAATATGAGTGATGTCATCAAGATTGATAATTCCACCGATCTCATCTGCATATTTAAACTCTTTATCCGGAGTGTCATTAGAGGAAAACATAATGTCTCCCTTCTTGCATCCGATAGCTTTGGAAAGCATCAGTTCTGTCATGGATGAGCAGTCACATCCGCAGCCATATTCCTGCAGAATCTTGATCAGAAACGGGTTCGGGGTTGCCTTTACTGCAAAAAACTCCTTAAAGCCCTTGTTCCATGCAAAAGCTTCCTTTAAAGCCTGTGCATTTTCCCGGATGCCCTTCTCATCATAAAGATGAAATGGGGTGGGATATTTTTCGGCAATTTCCTGTACCTTCTCCAGTGTTACAAAAGGTGTCTTTTTCATAATAGTTTCTCCTCGTTTGTAAAATACAGCACTCGCTGCGCTTAAAAAGTAATTTTTCTATTGCAACAAATCAGATCATGTGACAGCTTTATTTGGCTTCAATCACATGCAGCATATTTGTTACAGCACCTTCCCGGGTCATATTGGTAGCAGGATCTCCAACCGTAAATACGATCAGGTCTCCTTTCTTTGCAAGCCGCTTTCTGCGGACAACGCTCATGGCCTGGGAAATAATGTGCTCTGTAGAATCCTTCTCGTATCCTTTTAGCGGTGTAACGCCCCATACAAGCTGAAGTCTATGCAGAATCGTATCATTGGGAGTGACAGCATAAATAGGAGCTTCCGGCCGGAAATTGGAAATCAGTCTGGCTGTTCTTCCTCCAAAGGTAGGAGTCACAATGGCCTTGGCCTTCAGATCTCTTGCAGTCTGCACTGCAGCCAGTCCCACAGCACTGGACACTCTGCTCTCACCACACATATTGCGGTTATGGGTATAATCCTCATAATTCAGGTGAGGCTCTGTGGTCTGTGCAATCTCCACCATCATCTTCAGTGCTTCCAGCGGATATTTACCAGCTGCAGTTTCACCGGAAAGCATGATCGCATCTGTACCGTCGTAAATAGCATTGGCAACGTCTGCCACCTCAGCTCTTGTAGGACGTGGATTACGGATCATGGAATCCAGCATCTGGGTAGCAGTAATAACCGGAACATAGTTCTCATTGCACTTGCGGATGATCATTTTCTGGATATAAGGAACCTCACTTGGAGGAATCTCCACGCCAAGATCGCCTCTGGCAACCATAATACCATCTGCGGCCTTGATGATCTCATCAATATTTTCAACACCTTCGGCATTCTCGATTTTGGCAATGATTCCAATATCATGTCCGCCATTTTCATCTAAAAGCTGACGGATTTCTTTAATCGCTTTTGCGTCACGTACAAAAGAAGCTGCAATATAATCAAACTCCTGTGTAATTCCAAACAGAATATCCTCTTTGTCCTGCTCTGTAATTCCCGGAAGCTTCACTTTCACATAAGGGACGTTGATTCCTTTGCGCTCTCCAAGCTCGCCGCCGTTTAAGACACGACAGACAATATCCCCATTCTTAATATTCTCAATCTCCAGTTCGATCAGACCATCATCAATCAGGATTTTACCGCCTTTTTTCACATCTTTGTAAAGATTTTCATATGTGATGGCGACTCTGGTCTCATCTCCCTCTATATCACCGGTAGTAAGTGTAAATTCGCTTCCAGCCTCCAATGTAATCTTCTTATGATCCTTAAGAAGCTTGGTACGGATCTCCGGTCCCTTTGTATCAAGAAGCAGGGCAACCGGAATATTCAGTTCTTCCCGTAGGTTTTTGACCATGTCTACTCTTCCCCTGTGTTCTTCATGAGAACCATGGGAAAAATTAAAACGTGCAATATCCATTCCGGCACGCATCATAGCTCTTAAAGTATTTTTCTTACTGGATGCTGGTCCCATAGTACAGATAATTTTTGTTCTCTTCATAAGCAGTCTTTCCCTCTGTCTTTTCAGTCATTTGCTGGCTGCTGCCCACATCGTTCACAGCAGCCATGCAATGTTACCGGTTAACAATTACATTAATTTCATTTCACATGTGTATGTGTAAAAAGATGGTCCTGGCAATACTCATAATTTCCATTGCATCTGGAACAAAAACGAAATTCCAGATTAGGATCATCAAGCTCAGTACGTCCGCAAATCGCGCATTTGTGCTTGGTCACACTGCCGCTGCCTGATTTCATACGTCCCTGGGGTTCCATTGCTCTGCGGAATTCATTTCTTCTGTGGACCTCCTTCGGGTTATACCGGCTGAAATCCTTTGTTCCAAAGTAAAAAATAATGAAATTCAACAGAGAAGCCACAATCGGGATCACCAAATACCATGCACCTGCCATAATGTACTGAATCATTTCATATACAACGATCACCACATAAAAAATTGCCATCCACTTCATCTTCACCGGAATGATAAACATAAGCAGAACCTGCATATCCGGATAACACATTGCATATGCAAGGAATGTGGACAGACTGATATAGTAAGTAGAAAATACGTTTCCTACCAGAACATTTCCTCCGAGAAGGAAATACAGAATGAACGCTCCCAAAATTGTAAATATCACGCCCGAAAGAATATACAACGTATATTTAAAAGTTCCAATCGTCCGCTCCAGAGAAGTTCCAATTGGATAATAAAAGAACAGAACTGCAATTGCAAACCATAATACTCCGGAAGTGCTCGGTGGATACAGTACCCAGGTCACTAGTCTCCATACCTGTCCCCGCAGAATATACGCTGGTTCCAGGCTCAGCCAGTTCAGTATGCCTGGATTCACGATCATCAGTGCATAACCGATCACATAGCATACAATCATGTAAATTGTGAGATTGGGAATACCAAATCTTCCAAATTTTCGTTCCAGCTTATCAATAAATTTCATGTAATCCTCCTATTCAGAAAAATTTCTTCTTGGACAGAATCACAGCTGCCACAATACTCACCAGTATGGACAGCAATATCACCACTAAAAATCCCCATTTGTCAGCAGAAAACGGCATTCCCGAAGGGCTCAGGTTCATTCCATATGCACTGAACACAATAGTGGGAATACTCATTACAATCGTGATAACGGACAAAACCTTCATAACCACATTCAGGTTATTGGAAATAACCGAGGCAAAAGTCCCCATCATGCTGCTTAAGATACCGCTGTATATATTGGCCATCTCGATTGCCTGTTTATTCTCAATGATAACATCTTCCAGAAGATCCGTATCCTCCGGGTACTGCTTAATGCTCTCTACCTTCAGAAGCTTCTCCAGTACTACCTCGTTCGACCGAAGAGATGTAGTAAAATAAACCAGGGATTTCTCCAGTTCCAACAGTTCCATTAGTTCCTGATTACGGGTGGACATGTGGAGCTTCTCCTCCACCTGTTCACTTTTCTTATCTATAATACGCAGATAATGCAGGTACATAGTGGCATTGCGGTACAGGATCTGCAAAATGAATCTGGTTTTCATATAGGTAAAGAAATTACGTACTCTTCCCTCCATAAACCGGGTAAGCACCTGGGTATCCTCCAGACATACGGTAAAAATCATCTTCTTGGTAACAATAATACCAAGAGGGATAGTGCCATACCAGTCCTTGTCATTGCGTTCCTCGATCATAGGAACATCTACCAGGATCAGTGTATAATTATCTTCCACTTCAATACGAGAACGCTCTTCCTCATCCAGAGGAGCGCGAAGATCATCTACTTCGATTCCGAATCTTTCGGACATCTCAAAGATCTCAGTTGCAGTGGGATTGGTCATTGCAATCCAACAATCCTCCTGTGGCTCCTGAATCTCATGGATCGCACCCTCTATTGTCTTAAAAATCCTTACCACAAGCTGCACTCCTTCCAATCTCTTGCTTCTGTATAAAAACCAGCTGTCCCACTTTTCTGTCAGACAGGGCTCCTATCCTCAAAAATACACGCTTAATTATAATTTCTACAGGAAATTTTGTCAATTCTAATAGATTCGGTTTACAAATTTTTTGCATTTCGCTATAATGTCTTTAACATCACATTCATACTTTAATTCGGCACAGCAGTTTTCCCTCCACAACTGGCGATTGCTGCAGTCCGAAGAAGAAAGGATTTATGCCTATGAGTCAGTCAACATTTGGAAAAAAATTTACGGTAACTACCTGGGGAGAGTCCCACGGCAAGGCACTGGGCACCGTTGTAGATGGCGTTCCGGCAGGACTTTTCCTTACGGAGGCAGATATACAGGCTTATCTGGACAGAAGGAAGCCTGGCCAAAGCCGTTACACCACTGCCCGAAATGAAGGAGATGAAGTCGAAATCCTTTCCGGAGTCTTTGAGGGACAGACCACTGGCACCCCCATTTCCATGATCGTGCGGAACAAAGACCAACGTTCCCGGGATTACGGAAATATCGCGCAGACCTATCGTCCTGGACATGCAGATTTTGGGTTTGACAGTAAATATGGTTTTCGCGACTACAGAGGCGGTGGACGTTCCTCTGGACGTGAGACCATCGGCCGAGTTGCCGCAGGAGCCATTGCAGCCAGGATTCTGAAAGAACTTGGTATTACCCTGCAGGCCTACACCAGTTCCATCGGACCAGTCTCCTGCCACAGCTACCACCCTGAAATAATACCGGAAAACTCTTTCTATATGCCAGATATGGTTGCCGCAGAAAAAGCAGCCAAGTATCTGGAGAAATGCATGAAAGAGGAGGACAGTGCAGGCGGTGTTGTCGAGTGCCGTATAAGCGGCGTTCCTGCTGGCATTGGAGATCCTGTATTTGGAAAACTAGATGCAGCTTTTGCCCAGGCACTGATGTCTATTGGCGCCGTAAAAGCAGTGGAAATCGGCGATGGTGTAAAGGTTTCCACCATGAAGGGTTCCGAAAACAATGATGGCTTCCACATGGAAAATGGCAGAATTGTAAAGACCACCAACCACTCTGGAGGCATTTTAGGCGGAATCAGTGACGGCGGTGAAATTCTCCTCCGCGCCCACATCAAACCAACCCCATCCATTGCACAGCCTCAGCAGACTGTTACCACTACCGGCGAGAACACCTCCATCGAAATCAAAGGCCGCCATGATCCGGTAATCGTCCCCCGTGCCGTTGTAGTAGTAGAATCCATGGCCGCCATCACACTGGTAGATGCTATGTTTTCTAATATGAGCGCACGGATGGATTATGTGAAGGATTTTTATCTGTAGATTACGAAAAAAACGTCGTTAAAAATTTTTCCAGCAAGTAATAACAGTCTCCAATGCCATTATCAAAGGTAATTTGGAATTTCATAATGAGGAGGACCAATATGCAAATTGCAGTTTATGGAAAGGGAGGGATTGGGAAATCCACAATAAGTGCGAATCTGACCGCAGCCTTAGCAGTCTGCAACAGTAAAGTACTTCAAATAGGATGTGATCCCAAGCACGACTCAACCCGTCTTCTACACCATGGGCAAAAAATCACAACTATCCTCGATTATCTTCTAAACACTCCTGAAGATAAACAAAACCTGGCAGATGTATTAATACCAGGTTTTCTTGACACTGGTTGCATAGAAGCAGGCGGTCCCAGACCAGGAATGGGCTGTGCAGGCCGGGGAATTCTGACTGCATTTGATTTTTTAAACAAATACCACGCCATAGAAAAATATGACCAGGTCATATATGATGTATTAGGAGATGTTGTCTGTGGCGGTTTTGCGGTTCCTGTCCGCAAACAATATGCCGATGCAGTAGTTCTTGTAACAAGTGGGGAATCTATGTCTATTTATGCTGCAAATAACATTCTGTGCGGAATAAAGAATCTTAATCCCCAGGGCAGACAGATTGCCGGGATCATCTATAACAGCCGCGGAGTCGGTGATGATCGCAAATATGTAGAAGACTTTACCAATGCTGTCAATCTTCCAATTCTTGCAGAAATTCCCAGAAGTAATCTTTTTACCCAGGCAGAAAAAGAAGCAATGACTCTGGTTGAAAAATCCCCCAAAAGTGCCGAAGCTAATATTTTTCTGGAGCTTGCACAAAAATTACAAACGCAGCCTGTTCTTTATGCCGCTGCCCCTTTATCTGAAGAGCAGATGGAGCTTTTTATGCGTGGGGAAAGACTATCCCACACTACCACTACAATTTCCAAACATACATCTGCTCCCGTGATTACTGCTGTTCCCGCACAACCTTCTGCCACGAAAAAGAGAGCTTTATCTGATCCTTTTAGCAGAGTTCCGCTATATGGCTGTGCTTATCGTGGTGCTATCGATCTGGCGGTTCATATCAAAGATGCCGCAATTCTCGGACATGCTCCCAAAAGCTGCACCTGGTATGCCATTAACGGTTTTACCAGCTACGGACGAAGAGGATTGTATGAACGCGGAATCCTTTACCCGGCCTTTGTTCCAAGACAGTTTGAGAATACTGATATCACCATAAACGAAGCCGTATACGGTGGTGTAGAACAGACACGGCGTAAAGCTTTTCAAATGGTGAAACGCGGAATCCGCAATATTATCACTGTCACTTCCTGTATTCCAGGCATGAGTGGCGATGACCTGGTTCCACTTCAAAAAGAATTAAAAAGTCTTGGTGTCGATATGTATATTATTCATACTGACGGAATCGAAGCCGGTGACTATAACGAAGGAATGGCACTTTGCTACAAAACGCTTGCTCTTCAAGCTGTTGATCCGAACGTAAAGCCAGAACCTGATTGCATCAATCTTGTCTATGAACATACAATTTCTTCTCAGACAGATCGTACTTTTATGAATCTGCAGGAAATATTTAAAAGAATAGGAATCCGAATCAACTGTCGCTTTATCTGCGCAGAATCAATGGAGAACATCCATAATTTTTTAAAAGCGCCTTATTCGATCATGGCACGCTATGATAAACTAGGACATGAACTGCAAAAAATATTTGAAGAAAAATATGGTTGCCGTTTTCTTTGCAACGAGCTTCCCAGGGGATTTTCCCAAACAGCCTCCTGGCTTCGCAAAATAGGAAAACTTTATGGAAAAGAAAAAGAAACAGAACAGGTAATTTTAGAAAACCGCATTCAATACACCCAAACTATTAACAACCTCAAACTTTTGTATAAAGGGAAAAAAGTGATTTTATTCTTAAAGAACAATAGCATTGATTGGATTCTTGAATTGGCTCATGATCTGGATTTGGATGTA
Organism: Ruminococcus sp. RTP21358st1_G6_RTP21358_211008; assembly: GCF_040908885.1. NCBI lineage: Bacteria > Bacillati > Bacillota > Clostridia > Eubacteriales > Oscillospiraceae > Ruminococcus > Ruminococcus sp. RTP21358st1_G6_RTP21358_211008. Next base: position 47,614 of record NZ_JBDGDM010000007.1, on the reverse strand, counting down.
TTGGATTCTATCCTTATCGGAAGTAAAGAAGACAGCGTTGCAGATTGGAAGCATCAATTCTCAGCGGACTGGGAAAATGCACAAAATACATTATTTACTTCTATTGCAAAACAAAAGCCAGATCTTATTATCCTGAATGATTTTATGGGACAGACTTTCATACTTGATGAAATCTGCACCGTAAATCTTGCACGGGATATCAGCACAGGTTTCTTTACTGGAACAGATTGTGCTGCAAAATGGATCCGTTTATTTGAAAACACTTTGGAAGGACGATGGAAAAATGACAAATCATTATTTGAGAAACGCTGTCCCTGATCACATTGCGGGTGTTATCTCTGCATGCGAAGGGATCCAAAACAACCTGGTTCTCCTAAATGGTCCTATTGGCTGTAAAACCTACTATACCTTTAGTGGTGTTGATTCTTTGATTCGAAGATCCAATCTATGGACTCTTGGTGATGAGCTTCGACTGGAAGATGCTATGGATGACCGGTTGCTTCGCAGCCAGTTTTGCATCGGCAGTCCTCGCATACCAGCTACCAATCTCCGCTATTCTGATTACATTTTCGGGACCGCCGAACAACTTCATCGCGCATTAAACGATCTGTTTTCAGAAAGAAGTTATGACTTATTCACAGTAATCCAGACTCCCGGTACTTCTCTCCTCGGCGAAGCACTGGAGCCGGAACTGGATGCCATCAGCAAAGAATTTGGAATTCCACACCTTTTTATCGAATCCCCTGGCTTATCAGAAAATTCTATGATCGGATACGACGAAGCAACCGTTCGCCTGATGGAATTGTTATGTGATAAACCTTGCACCAATAAAAAAGCCTCCAAAATTCCATCTATTAACCTTTTTGGTTTTGATGCACATGAGAAATTCCCGGAAGGCGGTTTAAAGGAAATCACCAAATTACTGAAGCTTTGCGGAATCTCTGTTCATGTAGCAGCTGGTATGAATTGTCCCATAACTGATTTTCGTACAATTGCTCAGGCAGACGCCAATATTATACTCTGCCCGGAGCGTTGTAAAAAAACAGCCGAATATCTCCGCAGCCATTTTCCCATACCAGTTTACGAGACCGGAGGAATGCCAATCGGTTTTGACCTCACCGAAGAATTTGTCCGGGGGATTTCCTCTTTGCTCGGAACAAATTGTGAACCTGCATTAGATTATATTGAAGAAAGCCGTTCGCGCGCTTTCTATTTCATTGCACATAATATGGGAAATAAAGGCTTCCCAAAGGATCTTCGCTATGCCGCAGAAGGCGAACCATCCGTTCTAAGAGGATATGTGGATTATCTTTCCGGTTATTTAGGCATTAAGCCCAAAGTCATCCATCCACTTTATTTACAATGCCACACGGAAAATCTGATTCAGGAAAAGCTTCATGAGCTTCATTGTGAAGACGCACTGGAACAGGATATTGCCTCTGTAAATAATGTTATCCTTCTTGCTGGTGCAAACACAATCGTAGAATTGAACACTTACAGCGACAACATTTTTGGCATTGAAACTGCCAATCCAGGTTCCGGATATATCCATGTCATTCCCAAAACTTACGTTGGATGTACAGGTGCTCTATATCTTCTGGAACAAATCTTAAATGGTACAAAACTGCTTCGAGCATGGAATTAACTTTATTCCACCTCAAAAAAGCTGCCTGGCATCTACCAGACAGCTTTTACTGCTCAGAGCAGTATTTTATTTCATAAATTGAAAACAGGCAACCTTATGTCCTGGCTCAATCTCCTGCAAAAGAGGCAGTTCTTCTTTACATTTCTCCCTGCACCAGTTGCAGCGCCCGGCAAAAGCACAGCCCTTTTGCACTTCAAGAGGACTTGGAGGCTCTCCCTTTGCAGCTGCAATTTTCTCATTCTGATCGCAATATACATCAAAAACAGAACCAAGCAGCATTTTCGTATATGGATGTACTGCTTTTGCAGCAAGCGTCTCACTCTCCAGAATTTCCACAATTCTTCCCAGATACATAACTGCGATTCTCTGACTTACACTCCTTACCAGTGCCAGGTCATGCCCAATAAACAGACAGCTGATCTGCTTTTCTTCCACCAGCTTTACCAGCAGCTTCGCAATCTGGTTCTGTATGGAAACATCCAGTGCACCTGTCGCTTCATCACAGATCAGTAGTTTAGGCTGAATAGAAATGGCCCTGGCAATAGCCACACGCTGCAGCTGACCACCCGAAAGCTCATGTGGATAACGATTCACAAAATCTTCCGGAAGACCTACTTCCAGAAGCAGTTTGCGCGCTTCCTTAAGACCATTTTCTTTACTGATCCCATCAAAGTTTCTCCTGGATTCCATAAGATAAGTGCCAACTTTCATTCTTGGACTGAATGAACTTAAAGGATCCTGGAAAACCATCTGAATGTTTCGGCGGAAACGTCTTTTTTCACTGCCCTTCAGGTTCATGTAAGCTTCCCCTTCCAGCAGTACTTCTCCACCCGAAACAGGTATGATACCGGCAATCATTCTCGCCACTGTACTTTTCCCGCATCCACTTTCACCCACAATCCCCAGGCATTCACCTTTTTTGAGGGAAAAACTAACATCACTTACTGCATATAATTTTTCTTTTTTCACTGGAAATGTCTTATTCAGATTTTTAACTTCCAGGAGAATCGTATCATTTTGCAAATCGTTTTCCCTCCAGCCTTGGCACTGCCGCCAGAAGTTTTTTGGTGTATTCGTGCTTCGGATGAAAGATCACATCATCTCTTTTTCCAAATTCCACCAGCTCACCCTTGCACATCACACCGATCTTATCTGAAATGTAAGAAGCAACTCCCATGTTATGTGTCACAAGAATAATTGCAGTTTCATACTGCTCCCGAAGCTTCTTCATTTCTCGTACCACTTCTGCCTGAATTGTCACATCCAATGCAGAAGTAGGCTCATCTGCAAGAAGAAGTCTTGGTCTTGCAGTCATTGACATTGCAATTCCAACACGCTGTTTCATCCCGCCGGAAAGCTCAAAAGGATAAGATACCATTACACGTTCCGGATCTGTCAGATGCATTTTTGCCAGCATTTCTTTTTCCAGTGACCGACAGTCAGCCTTTGCCATTTTCCTGTGCGCCAGAATAGATTCCCGATATTGAGACTCTACAATCCGTATGGGATCCAATGATGCTCCAACATCCTGAAAGATCATTGCAATTTCCGTTCCCCGGAGCTTTTGTAAAGACGTCTCATCTAATTCCAAAATATTTTTTCCCTGAAATAAGATTTTCCCCTCTGTCACTGTCCCGCCAGGAGGTAAAATTCCGAGAATAGCACGAATTAAAGTTGTTTTTCCACTTCCACTTTCACCTACGATACTGACGATTTCCTGCTCTCCTACAGAAAGAGAAACATGCTCTACTGCCGCTTCCTGCTCCTGATAGCGAATCGTACAGTTCTCAATATTCAGAATATCCATAATTATTCAGCTAATGTCCACTTGTTTGTTACAAGATAATAGTCAATTGGGAATACTGTTACATTCTCAAGTTTACTGTTTACAAGAGTCACGTTATCATTTGCATACATCCAGATTGCCGGGGCATCATCTGCCAGGATCTGCTGGGCTTCTACAAATGCGCTTACACGGTCCTCCTGAGTAAATGCAGCATCCAGTTTATCCAGAACAGACTGGAATTCATCACTGTGATATCCGCTGTAATTGTCACTTCCTCCATCAGACCAGCGGTTCATAAGATATTTCTGACCATCACCAGCATTTACAGTCTGCCAGTTTGGAGATACCAGCATATCGAAATCACCAGAAGCACGTTTGTCACTTACATTCTCCAGCATTTCAATCTGTACATCAACTCCGATCTGCTTCCACATATCCTGTAAAGTCTCACTTACTGCTGTTGAAGAACCATTGGCAATAGAAATTGTAAGGGACAGATTCTCTCCATCCTTATCCACAATTCCATCTCCGTCAGAATCGCTGTAGCCTGCTGCCTCAAGGCATTCTTTTGCCTTATCCAGATCATAAACCTGTCCGTTTACATCTTCAGAATCGTATCCTACAGATGGCGGGAATGCTGTGCTGATTGGAGAAGAATAACCATTTCCTGCTACCTGTGCTACAACATCACGATCTACTGCATAGGACAGTGCAAGACGAAGGTTCTTATCAGAAAGGGGATTTCCCTCGCGGCAGTTTAATTCGAAATCATTCTCTCTTGTTCCGGTTACTTTTACAATGTTGATATCGTCATTATTTTCCACACGATTAAGAGCTGTTGCATCCGGTCCCTGTGCAAGGTCAATATCTCCGGAAAGCATTGCATCTACCTTTGTATCACTTCCGATATTCTTTACAGTAATGCTCTTGATTTCCGGTGCTCCATCCCAGTAGTTCTCATTTGCCACAAGCTCAATCTTCTCTTCAGATACATACTCAGACACTGCATAAGGTCCTGTACAGATTGGCATAGTATCATAATTGCTTGTATCAGCTGTGGTGTCTACAATAACTGTCATCGGCTCTGTAAGCTGTGAAACAAAAGCACTGTATGCACCATCTGTAGTAAATACTACATTCTCTCCATCTACTTCGATGTTTGCAATTTTAAGATCTCCTCCACGAGAGTTATTATCAATAGATCTCTGGATAGAATCCTTTACGATCTCTGGTGTCAGCTCGGTACCATTGCTGAATTTTACTCCCTGGCGGATATGAAAACGATAAGTTGTATCATCAACCTGCTCCCACTCATCAGCTAACTGTCCTACAATTTCCATATTTTCATTTACAGTCACAAGAGTTTCTCCTACACCACAGCGTGTAAGATTCCATCCGCACCAGTCTGTTGCAGGATCCATGCCTTCGATGTAGGTGAAAAGTGCCAGATTAATGTGACTGTCATTTTCGGCTGCAAATGTAGTAACACCGCTTCCTATTACGCTGCATGCCATAATTCCTGCAAACAATAAAGATACTAACCGTTTTCTCATTTTTTATTTCTCCTCCTGTTGTTAAACTATAATCTATGTTCAACTCTTTATTTTAAAGAGTAAACATTATTAATTTTTTCTTTTCGGATTCATCAGATCCTGAACACTGTCTCCAAGTAAATTAAATATGATTACATTTATTAAAATAACAATACCAGGTGCCATAAGCATCCAGGGTGCCGAATACATATAGTCTTTTCCCTCAGACAGCATATATCCCCACTCCGGTGTAGGTGGCTGGGAACCAAGCCCCAGCAGGGAAAGACCTGCAATGGTCAAAAGTTTACTTCCAATATCCTGCGTAATATTTACTAACAGCGAAGGCATGACATTTGGAATAATATAATCTGTCATAATCCGGAAATTATTAGCGCCTCCCAGTCTTGCCTGCTCTATATATGTATTATTTTTTATGGAAAGCACTAATGACCGGCTAATTCTTGCATAATAAGTCCATCCTGTTATGGTCATTGCCAAAATCAGATTTGGAAGTCCTGTACCAAGAAAGCTTACAAGTGCAATTGTAAAAATGGAACCAGGAAAGGCCATCAGCATGTCAGATAAACGCATTAAAACAGCATCAAAAGCGCCTCCCCAGAAGCCTGCTATTGTCCCGATAAGAATTCCTACAACGGAAATGATCGCTGTCACAACAAATGCGATCAAAAGTGATGTTTTTCCTCCGTAAAGAATTCTCGAAAATATATCCCTTCCCATCTGATCAGTTCCCATGAGATACTGTTTGCATGGCGCTTTCAGAAGGTCTGTATAGTGTGTTTCCAACGGATCATAAGGTGCAAATTTTCCCGCGAACAATGCAAATAATAAGAAAAGCACTGCAAATGCCATTATAATCACAAAACGAATCCATAATTTTTTCTTACTCTTCATGTTGCAGGGCTCCTCTTCTAATTCTTGGATCAAGCCACTGGTAAGATATATCTACCAAAAGATTCACCAGTACATAAATACATCCCATCCACATAACATATCCCTGGATCAGCTGGTAATCTCTGCCGGAAATCGCAGCCACTGCTGCGCTGCCGATTCCATTCCAGCTAAAGACCGTTTCAACGATCATTGTTCCACCAAGTAATCCTCCAAATGACATGCCGAGCATTGTCACTACAGTAAGCAGGGAATTTGGCAGCACATGAAAGAAAATTGTACGAAACCTTCCAATTCCCCTTGCTTGACAGCCATTTATATATTCCTCATTCATCTGCTCGACCATTACCGCCCTGATCCGTCTTATGTAGTACGCACTCATGCTTAACGAAAGTGTTACAGACGGCATGATCAGACTTTTAAAAGAATCTGATCCCCCCACAGGCAGCCAGTGCATCTTAACTGCAAAAAAATAGATCATCATCATACCAACCCAGAAGCTAGGCAGTGAAATTCCAATAAAAGACATAAACCGAATAATATAATCAGCCTTTTTATCCTTATATACTGCTGATAAAATTCCTAACGGAAAAGAAATTAATATCATCAGAATAAACGATGCAACTGCCAGTTTAACCGTATTGGGGAGTTTTCTTCCTAATACCTGGGAAACGGGCTGTGCATATTTTACCGACATTCCGAAATCGCCATGTAACGCACCCTTCAGCCAATTCACATACTGCTCTCCAAAAGATTTGTCTAATCCGTATTTTTCTTCAATCTTTGCAATTACCTCCCGGTCATGACCTGCACCCATAGATTCTGCCAGCTGTTCAGCTGGATTTGACGGCAAAATATATGTAAGTCCAAAGGTCATCAGAGACAGCCCAAACAAAATAATCACAAGTGAAATCAGTCGTTTTATAATCTCTCTTTTCACTTTTTCAGCCTTTCTGTGCTACAATACAAAAACTCATCGGTAAAGGGCTGCCAGATATTTCCACCTGTATTTTATGAAATCCTGTTTCTACAAGTTTATTAAAATCCCAGTCAGGTCGATCTACCTGACTCATTGGCAATTTCTTTGCAATTTCATCCATAATGGAAAAATCTACATTTTCTTTATTATGTCGCGCATGGCACCCTTGTTCTTCTTTTTCATGTCCCCGCTGAAACTCATCATAGGCTTTCTGATACTTATCACTAAAAAAACGGCGATAATAATTTCCATCTTCCAGAATTAGAATTCCATCTTTTTTTAGAACCCTGTACGCTTCCTCATAAGCTTTATCTGCATGCTCCAGGTTCCAGAATACGTTTCTTGATACCACTGCGTCGAAGGAATTATCAGCAAATTCTAAGCTTTGCACATCCATCTGATGAAGTTCTGCTTTAAGTCCTTCTGTCTCCAGATTTCTTCTGACTTCTTCCAGCATTTTTGTGCTATAATCTACCGCAGTCACCTGAAATCCCATCGAAGCAAGCAAAGTGGTAAAAAAGCCAGCGCCACACCCATCATCTAATACATGGCATCCCGTTTTAAGAGAATTTTTGAAAATATTTTCCCATCTCTCTCCAGGTTCTGTTTTTCTTTCTTCCATACTGGCATCTGAAAATCCTCCAGCTCTCATATCCCAATATGACTGAATATTCTTTAACAATTCTGCCATTTGTGTTTATCCTTTCCAATAGCATAAACTTCTGCCAAATCAGGGAATTCATGTAATAAAAGCGTGAAAAAGCCGCTGCTAACGCAGCGGCTTAATGACATAATAATCCTGTTATATAAAACCAACCCCTATACCGTGCCCCGCAGCAAAAGTTCTTCATTCTGGCCGGTATTCTGGCTCCAGTGTCATCATAATGCTTTCCCTTCCCGATAAAAATTCAGTGGTTTCGAAAGCTTACTCAACTGTTACAGCTACGGCATAGCACAGGATTTTCACCTGTTTCCCGTTTGACCTGCTAGAATTTATTTTAATTTCCACCAGGCACCAAAATGGTCGTTTTATTCAATTCTCAACACAACATCGAAAAGTATAATACAGCATTTCCTGTTTGTCAATCAGAATGTATCAGGCCTCTATATCCTCAATATCCTCTCCATCCGGTACCGGCCAGATATTGATACAGTTTGGGGTCTCGATCTTACGTGGTTTGCCCTTCATCATAATGATGTTCTTCTCGTAGTCAACCTTGAAGGTTGTAATGCTGTTGCTGGAGTGGTTGGCAACGGCAATGTGCTGATTATCCGGGAAAATAACAAGGTCTTTCGGATAATCACCACTTACAGGAAGAACAAATTTACGATCCAGAAGACCAGTCTCACCATCTACCTCAAACATACCTACTGTATTCTCACCTGCTGTAGTGCAGAATAAATGCTTGCCATCCGGTGCAAGAGCAAGACCTGATGCGGCATTATGAGATACGCTTCCGTCTTCCTTCTTCGCAAGGGTGGAAACACTTTGAAGCAGCTCAAACTCCGGAGTATCACCCTCTCCATTGTAGCTGTACACTTTAATCTCATTGCTCAGCTCAAACAGAACATATGCATAACGTCCATCTGCGCTGAAACGGATAATACGCGGTCCGCTCTCTCTCGGGCAGCGGACAATATCAACAAGCTCCAGCTTATCTGTGCGCTTATTGATCCGGTAAACCTTGATCTGGTCAATTCCATTATCTACTGCGCAGAGATATTTATTATCCGGAGTAGGACGTACACAGTTTACGTGAGGACGGAAGTTACGCTCTGCAACACTTCCAAGACCAGTGTGGAAAACACCGTCCATAACACTTCCAAGACGTCCATCCTTATGAGTGTGTACAACGGTTACCTTTCCATCGTGATAACCTGCTACGTAAAGATATTTGCCATCTACGTCTGTAGCAAGGAAACAACCTCTCATGCCATCAATATCCACGCTGTTGATACGTGCCAAATCGCCATTATGATCACGCTTGAATACCGCAACGCCCTCATCCTCGATAGAATAAAGGTATTTTCCATTCTTGGATACCGCAGTATAAGACGCATTACTTACTTCCACTTCACTTCTCTCTGTGAGAGTACCTTCTTCCAGGTTCACGTCATAAACCTGAATTCCCTTGCTGGTTCCGTGAGTATAGGTTCCTACATAAGCCACATATTTCTTACCCATTTGTCTAGCCTCCTACAGTCTCTTTCTGGAAACCGTCCGTTCACGCTGTTCTTCCGATCTTTTTTACAGCGTAGCGGGTCACTGTGCAGCTCTGAATATTACTGCATTCTCTATATCAGTAAATCCTCTGCCACGGTTCATTTATTACAGCCGCATTTTATTACAGCAACTCGTATTCTGGTTTCTTTTATGTAATTGTGTCTAAATTATACCACACACATTTTCAAAGAACAAGCTTTACTGCATCCAGAGTTTCCATAATAATTTCATCTGTATGAGCCGCTGACAGGAACATGGCTTCAAACTGGGACGGAGCCATATGAATTCCCATATTCAGCATTTTTTTGAAATATTCTGCAAATGCCACTGTGTCAGAAGATTTTGCAGAAACATAATCTACAACAGGCTGTCCCGTAAAGAACAGGCTTCCAAGAGAGCCCACATAATTCATCTGGTAATTCAGACCTTTTTCTTTCACGATTTTTCCCATTCCACCGTAGAGAAGCTCTCCCTTTTTCTCCAGTTCCGTGTAAATTTCCTGATGGTCATACAAATATTTCAGCTGGGTAAGCCCGGCAGCCATAGCTACCGGATTTCCGCTTAAAGTACCTGCCTGATATACTTTTCCTGCCGGAGCAACCAATTCCATCACATCTCTTCTTCCGCCATATGCACCTACCGGCATTCCGGCACCAATGATTTTTCCATAAGTAACCAGATCCGGTGTTACACCAAAATACTGTGCTGCGCCGCCAAATGCAAGTCGGAATCCGGTGATCACCTCATCAAAAATAAGAAGGGCATGGTATTGGTCGCAAAGAGCGCGAAGTCCCTGCAGAAATCCTTCCCTTGGCGGAACTACACCCATGTTGGCTCCAACTGCTTCCACGATCACTGCTGCCACCTGGCCATCTGCCTGCTGAAAAAGAGTCTCCACACTGCCAAGATCGTTGTAAGCTGCCAGCATAGTATCCTCTGTACAGCCTTTTGAAACACCGGCACTGTCCGGCACACCACTTGTCATCACACCGGAACCTGCGCTTACCAGCATGGCATCACTGTGTCCATGATAGCAGCCTGCAAATTTGATGATCTTATTTTTCCCCGTATAACCTCTTGCAACACGGATTGCACTCATAACAGCTTCTGTACCAGAATTGACCATTCGGATCATATCCACATGCGGGATTCTGTCACAGATAAATTCAGCCATTTTCACTTCGATCTCTGTAGCGCATCCAAAGCTCAGACCTTTTTCACAGGCCTTCAGAACACTTTCCCGTATTGCAGGAAAATTGTGTCCCAGGATCATTGGTCCCCAGGAATCTATGTAATCAATATAGCGGTTGCCATCTACATCATAAATATAGCAGCCTTCTGCACGTTCAATAAATCTCGGTGCTTCTCCAATAGCGCCATATGCACGCACCGGACTGTTTACACCGCCAGGGATTCTTTTTACCGCTCTCTCAAAAAGCTTCTCAGACTTTGTCATTATCCGATTCTCCCTTCCTCCATCATTTTTGCAATTTCTTCTGCAAAATAAGTGATATAAATCTGGGCACCTGCACGATAAGCTCCCACAGCCATTTCTCCAATGATCCGCTCTTCGTCGATCCAGCCCATCTTTGCCGCCGCCTTCACCATGGCATACTCACCACTTACACTATAGGCAGCTACCGGAACATTCACAGCCTTGGAGATCTCAGATACCATATCAAGATAAGACATGGCAGGCTTCACCATAATAATATCAGCGCCTTCTTCAATATCCATAAGAGCTTCTTTCATTCCCTCTCTTCTATTGTGGAAATCCATCTGATAGCTCTTGCGGTCTCCAAAAGCAGGAGCACTTCCGGCTGCATCACGGAACGGGCCATAGAACGCAGAAGCGTATTTCACCGCATAAGACATGATTGGAATATTGGTATAACCGCCCAGATCCAGTTCTTTACGGATGGCAGCTACACGTCCGTCCATCATATCGGAAGGCGCGATCATATCAGAGCCAGCCTGCGCATGAGACAGAGCTGTTTTTGCCAGAAGCTCCAATGTCTTGTCGTTGTCAACATCATGGCCGCAAAGAACGCCGCAGTGACCGTGAGAGGTATATTCACACATACACACATCTGTCACATAATACATCTCTGGAAATCTGCTCTTTGCTTCCCGAAGTGCCTTCTGTACAATACCATCCTGAGCGTAAGCGCCGCTTCCGACTTCATCCTTATGATCCGGGATTCCAAAAAGCATAATGCTGTTTACTCCTGCTTTTTCCAACTGCTCCAGCTTATAGGGAAGACGGTCCAGGCTGTAACGGTACTGCCCTTCCATGGAAGGAATCTCTTCCTGGATTCCATTTCCTTCCATTACAAACAGCGGATAGATAAGAGAAGATTTGTCCATTCTGGTCTCTCTCACCATTTTTCGCAAATTTGCACTGCCCCTTAATCTTCTAGGTCTCTTAATCAGTTCCATTTTTCTTCACTCCTCTTCAGTGTCTCAACCAGTTCGATCAGACTGTCGATGGTTGCTTTTTCTGACATATATGTCTGCATTCCATAAGAATCCGCCGCTGCACGAGTCTGTTTCCCAATACATGCAGCACGAACCCTGGAATAATCAAGTCCTTTGGTACTCTCCACAAAGCCTTTCACTGTGGAAGCACTGGTAAATACAGCCAGGTCAATGGTGCCCTCTTCAAATTCTTTCTTCTCATTAATAAGAGGACTGCTTACATATCCGGTCTCATAAGTCGGAACATCATCCACCTGTGCACCTGTTTTTTTCAGTTCTTCTGCCAGCTCCCTGTTTCCAAGGGAGGCTCTTGGAATCAGAATCTTTTCTGTTCCATTTAAAAGAGCGCCAAGTTCTTTTCCAAGGGTATTTCCATCATAAACAGAAGGCATGAAATCCGGATAGATTCCTCTTTCCAGAAACTTCTTCTTTGTGCCCTCACCGATCACCGCGATTTTTGCATTTCCAAGAGAACGCAGGTCGATCTTCTTTTTCTCCATTTGCCTGAAGAAAACTTCCACGCCTGCAGGACTTGTAAATACCAGCCAGTCATAGCTGCGGATATGAGAAAAGGCCTGGTACAGTCTGCTCTGATCCTCCAGAGGGATAATACTGATGGATGGAAGTTCCAGTACTTCTGCACCTTTCTCCCGAAGAAGGGCCGCAGTTCTGGAAATATTCTCCTTTGGCCGGGTGACAAGGATCTTCCAGCCTGCCAGAGGTAATTTCTCATACCAGGCAAAATCATCTGCCAGAGTGCAGACCTTTCCTACCACAATAATGGCCGGTGTCTGGATCTTCGCCTGGTCAGCCGCGGCTTTCAGGGTACCAACAGTAGCCACCACTCGTTTCTGACCTGCTGTGGTTCCTTTGGACAAAACAGCGGCAGGCATATCCGGTTCCATACCAGCTTTCATAAGACCATTGCAGATATCCTCCATGGCAGTGATTCCCATAAGAAAAACAAGAGTTCCCTTTGTATGCACCAGTGCCCCAAAATCAATGTCGTACTCCATACCCTTGCGTTTATGTCCGGTGATAACATGGACAGAGGAACAGAAATCCCGATGTGTCACAGGAATCCCATTGTATGCAGGTACGGAAATCGGGGAGGTCACACCAGGAACTATTTCATAAGGAATGCCCTCCTTTGTAAGAAGCTCCAGCTCCTCTCCTCCTCGTCCAAAGAGAAAAGGATCGCCGCCTTTCAGGCGTACTACCTTGTTGCCCTTTTTTGCCTCTTCAGCAAGAACCTGATTGATCTTCTCCTGGGACATGGTATGGTGGCCGGCACGTTTTCCCACGTTGATCAATTTTGCAGAAGCAGGAATTCTGGTCAGGATTCCCTGTCCTACCAGGCTGTCATAAACAACCACATCTGCCTGTTCCAGCACCTGGGCACCTTTCATTGTAAAAAGTCCCACATCTCCAGGACCGGCTCCCACTAGCCAGACTTTTCCCGGTTCTTTTTTGTTGTCTTCCTGCAAGCCAGACTCTTTGTATTCCACTTTGCAGCGCTCCTGCAGTTCTTTTGCAAGAGAAGTTCCCAGTTCTTCTGCATCTGAAGGATTTCCTGTTTTATATCCTTTCAGGTAATGTCCGGTTTCTTCCTCGTAATAAAGGCCGGTAAGTTTCAACTGACCATCTTTGATTTCTCCATAGGCTGCCACAGGAGAAGTACAGCCTCCGTTTAAATATTTCACAAAGGCACGCTCCGCTGCTGCCGCCTGGTGTGCCTGCAGATCGTCATATCCTTCCAGATATTCATAATCCAGCCCTTTTCTTCCCTGGACAGCCAGGATTCCCTGACCTGCTGCCGGAACCATTTCTTCTGTATCAAAATACCGGCTGATTCTTTTTTCAAGTCCCAGACGCTTCAACCCTGCGGCTGCAAGAACTAACCCAGCATAATCTCCGTTATCCAGCTTCTCCAGTCTTGTCTGAAGATTTCCACGAATGCTTTTCACATTCATATCCGGATAAATTTCTTTCAGCTGCAGTTTTCTTCGAAGACTGGAACATCCGATGGGTTTGGATGGATCCAAAGTATAGCAGCCTTCTGGAAGAACCAGTACATCCCTTGCATCTTCACGTCTGGAAAAAGCAAGTATGGGAAGTTCCTCTGAGATTTCCATTGGCATATCTTTCAGACTATGAACCGACAACTGGCTTCTTCCTTCCAGAAGCGCCCGGTCCAGTTCTTTTACAAACAGACCTTTTCCTCCGATTTTATCAAGCGTACGGTCCAGAATTTTGTCACCTGTGGTCTTCATGGTAAGAATTTCCACATCTGTTTCCGGGTGCTTGCAGACAATATAGTCCCTCACCATCTGGCTTTGCAGTACGGCAAGCTTGCTTTCCCTGCTTCCGATCACAACTTTTTTATTCATAACTATCCTCATCTTTTTCCAGTTCTTCCAGAAGTGCCTGCATTTTTTCTCTTACTGCCTTAGCCTTTTTGTGATTGACACCGCTGGCCGTGATTCCCACTACAATATCATCCTTCAGACAAATTCCGGGAAAGTAAAAATCGCACAAATTCTTATCACTTGCAACATTTACATAAATTCCCTCTTCTTTACAGATACGGTAAATTTCTTCATTTAACTCAGTGTTATTCGTAACAGCCAGCACCATATAAGCCATAGAGAAATCTGATTTTTTCACAGGGCGGGGCTGGATCTGAATTTTTCCCAGCTTGCCCAGTTCCCAGAGATCTGCTGTCATCTTCGGCGCAATTACTGTAATATTCCTGGTAAATAATAATAATGCTTTCACTCTTCTTGTGGCAATGGTTCCCCCACCCACTACCACAATATTCTTATCCGATAGATCCACATACAGTGGGAAATAGCGCTTATTTTTCATATGTTTTCTCCAGTCCTGCTACACATTCCAGAAATGCTTTCTCATTCACACTGTCTCTCAATGCAAACAGCATTTTATTTATAACCTTCCCCATTGCAGTATCCACTGCATTTATCAACTTCTCTTTTTCCTGCTCATCCATCTGTGTGTTTTTCAATGGCTTCATGATCCGCAGGTTAAAGTCATTCACTGCATTCTCTTTGATTTCCTGAATTCTTGGTATCAGTTCCTTACCATCTAACCATTTAAAGAATTCATCCATCTGATCTCTCACGATCAGCCCTGCCGCCTCAAGATTTTCCTGAAGCTCAGCCGGAGTTTCTTCCATGCGGAAGCTATCCATATCAAACAAGGTTATCCCTTCGAATTTTCCAACCTCCGGTTCAATATCCCTTGGAACTGCCAGATCAATGAGAACAATACTTTTTTCCAGTTCCAGATTTTCAAACAGTTCCTCACGCAAAGTAAAATTCGGACTTGCCGTAGCACTGACTACAAGATCACACTTAGGCAGATAGTCCATTCTTTCGCCATAATTAATTCGTTTACATCCAAATGGAATATTCACCATTCCGCTGCGATACTGACGCACGGTTACAGTCACATCTGCACCGGCTTCCATAAGAGCCTGGGCTGCAACCTTTCCCATTTCTCCATTTCCGATCACCATGCAGACCTTATCCTGTACGCAATAGCCCTGTCTGTCAAGCATTTCTATCGCCTGATGGATCACAGACGGATTCCCATGAGAAAATGGCACCTCAGTTTTAATCTTTTTTCCTGCTGTTACAGCCATTCGGAAAAGCACTTCAAGGGCTCCATCTGTTGTAAAATGCTCTCTGGCAATTCCCAGTGCATCTTTTACCTGAGTAAGAATCTGATCTTCTCCAAGTATCTGGGATTTTAGACCGGATGCAAGGTAAAACAGATGTTCCACAGCAGCATGGCCTTCACGCTTTGTAAAATATATCTCGTACTGATCATCATTAATATTTTTCAGTTTACAAAGCTCTTTATATAAAGAAAGCTCTGCCTCATCATCCACACTTGCCCATACCTCCAGGCGATTGCATGTAGAAAGAATAATACAGCCGTCTATTCCCCGCTGTTCCTTTAATTTTTCCATAGCCTCCCCTGCATTTTTTCTGGTAAATGCAAACAAGGCTCGTATATCTACGGGAGCCATACTATGGTCTATTCCAATCATAGAAATACTCATCTTATGTAATTCTCCTTAAATATCATTTTCTGCCACCGCTCATTTTACTAATTCCTGCGTATATTGTCAATAAAGCCAGGCAAAACACAGCAATAAAAAAGCTTCCAGACAGACTATTTTCCACAATCTGCCTGGAAGTTTCCCCTATACGATTTCTCTATCCTGTTTCAGGATTCTCTGTGAGTTCCTCTTACCACCTGGATTCCCCTGTATTCTATCATCTCACAGATTTTGGCTATTCGTGGGCACTCTTTTTTCTCCCTGTCCAGACGACAGGCTCCCACATGCATTACCTTAATTTCTTCGCTGACCAGCCTGTCTATTTTTTCCAGAATTCCCTCATCTACATCCGGTTCTTTGGGATTTGTACTTTTGCATCCATTACAGGTCATCATTGCTCCCAGAAGTGTGTCCGGAGAATATCCATCAAAAAAGTCACTGCGATTCTGAAAGGCTTTCAGGCATCCCACTCTGGCACACACATTATTGGAGTGAAGGCAGGTCAGTGTTCCAATTTTAATCATACCGCTTCCCTCGCATGTTCCACAAAGAGTTTTCGAATACTTTCATATTCCCCCAGTCCTTTCAGAACTGTCTGCACTTCATAGCCAGCTTTGCTGATGATATTTTTCCAGGAGTCTTCTTCCTCTCCTGCCATGTCATTTTTCGCATGGTCACCGGCAACGATCATAAACGGTGCGATTACCACTTTTTTTACCCCGCATTTTCCAAGCTGTTTCAGGACCTGGTCAATTTCAGGATAACCTTCCACAGTTCCTACGATCACATTTTCATATCCCATATCCTTGAATCTGTAATCCAGTGCGGCATAAACGGCATTTGCGTAGTGCTCGGTTCCATGCCCCATAAGCACAAGTGCCGTTTCCTTATCCTTAATTACAGGGAACTCATCTGCAACCGCTTTCACCACATACTCATTATCTTCTTCTGTTGTAAGCAGAGGAGCTCCGAATTTCACAGATCGGAAATAATCCGCATACGCCAGAACATCCTTTTTCATAAGATCATTTTCCACACCGTTCATTACATGCGTAGGCTGGACGATCACCTCTGTGATTCCATCTGTTCTCATACGCTCCATTGCTTCTGTCACATTGTCATAGTGAATATGATCTCTCTTTGCAATTCTGGCAAGGATCATCTTGCTTGTCCATGCGCGATAAACTTTACAATCTGTAAAAGCAGCTCCAATTTCTTTTTCAATCGCATCAATGGTCACTGCTCTGGTGTCCTCGTGACTGGTGCCAAAGCTGACTACAAGGATCCCTTTTTTTGCTGTATCGCTCATTCAGATTTCCTCCACTTTTCCTTTATTTTTTCACATGCAAAGGATGGTATGTAACATTCAGCATGCCGTATTCATCCTTTTTTACAGTTGCATCTACTTCATATAACATATGTATAAAATTTTCTGTAATGACTTCTTCCGGAGTTCCGCAAGCCACCAGACGACCGTTCTTCATGGCATAGATCCGGTCGCAGTATGCTGCTGCAATATTCAGATCATGCAAAGCACCGATCACAGTGACCCCAAGACTTTTTACAATATCCAGAAGCTGGAGCTGGTATTTGATGTCAAGATGGTTGGTAGGCTCATCCAGAATCAGACAGTCTGTTTTCTGTGCCAGAGCTCTTGCCAGAATGATTCTCTGCTGCTCACCGCCAGACAAACTTGAAAAAACACGGTGCCGATAGGGAAGCATTCCCACTTTTTCCAGACATTCTTCCACTATTTTATAATCCTCAGCGTTATCCCGCTCCATGGTTTTCTTATGAGGAGCCCTTCCCATCATTACAATTTCCTGGACAGAAAATTCAAAATTATAGTAGTTATGCTGAGACACCACTGCCAGTGCTTTTGCAGAATCCTTTACCTTATATTCGCTCAGCGGTTTTCCATCCAGCATGATCACACCGGTATCTGGCTTCAGTACACGGTAAATACATTTCAGCAATGTACTTTTTCCACTTCCGTTTGGTCCTATAATTCCTACAAATTCCTTTTCCTTTATGGCTGCGTCAATTCCCTTAAGAATCTCATTTCCGCCAAGCTCCACATGGATATCAGAAGCTGTCAGTTTCATGATTTCTCACCTCCGAATCCATAAGATCTGCGTACCAGCAGATAAATAAAGCAAGGTGCTCCGATCATGGATACCAGGATTCCGATTGGGACTTCACTCTTGGGAATAATGATCCTGGAAGCAACATCTGCCCAGATCAGGAAAATGGAACCGCTAAGTGCTGACAGTGGAAGCATTTTCTTATGATCGGTTCCAAAGAACATTCGTACCACATGAGGAATAATGAGTCCTACAAATCCAATGATACCTGCGGAATATACCACAAAACCGATCAACAGTGCTGTCACTACAAGATACACCTGACGATATCTGTGCAGGTCAGTTCCTAATGTGATGGATACCTCATCTCCAAGCAGCATCATATTGAGAATACGGCTCTGGGTGCAGAAAAACAGGGTTGCTATAAAAACGCAGGGAATAATCACAGCCAGATTTTCCCATTTCGCGCCTGCCAGACTTCCCATCAGCCAGAAAGTAACTGTCTGGATTCCATCTCTGTCGCCCGCAATATAGACAACAAAGTTTGAAAATGCACTGCACACACTTCCAAGTGCTGTACCTGCAAGCAGAAGTCGGACTGAATTTGCCCGGCCTCCTATATTTGCAGTGATCTGTACCAGTACAGAAATAAGGAAGGCTCCGATAAATGCGCAGATTCCAATAGAGTTGGAGCCAAATACGGCTCCAACTCCAAGAAAGATTGCCACTGTTGCACCAAGAGATGCACCAGAGGAAATACCAAGAATATACGGATCTGCAATCGGATTTTTCACAATGGCCTGCATTACCACACCTGCAACTGCCAGACCCATGCCAACGGCTGTTGCAAGAAGAATACGGGGAAGGCGGATAAACCACACAATATCAGACATGGCTCCTACACCATAAACCTCCGGATCCCCGATTCCAAACACTTTATACAAAATTACACTATACACATCTTTCACAGAAAGATCTACAGAACCAATGGTAACTGCAGTCAGAATGGATATCACCAGAAGCACAGTCAGTAATATCACCGCCAGCACATAGATCGGCTTTCCATGAAAAATTCCATTTTTAAAATCCGGTTTTCTTTTCATTTTATTCGTACAGATCCGGATATAATGCTTTTGCAAATGTCATAATTCCATCATAGGTTCTGACACCGCTGCAGTATACCTCGTTCAGGTTTACAGAGAATACTTTGTTGTTCTTAACTGCAGAAAGGCTCGCATATGCAGGGTTATCTGTAATATCAGCGATTGCCTCATCAGCTGTCATAAATCCATCATAGTTGATCATGAATAATACATCCGGATCAGCTGCAATCAGATCCTCTGCACCAACGTTTTCAGAGTTCTCTGCACCAAGCTTCAGCTCTGCACCAAGTGTCTCCGGAATATTTCCGCCAAGTGTCTCTGTTCCATATACACGGAAGGAATCTCCCTCATCCTCAAGAACGGCTACGGATAACGGGTCTGTTCCTTCCACATGCTCTTTTACTTTATCAATCTCACCCTTCATCTGATCAACGATTTCCTCTGCCTTGTCTTCGCAATCAAAGATCTTGCCAAGGTTCAGGATATCCTCATATTCGTCTTCAATTGTACGTGGGAACTCAGAAGCCGGTCCCTTTGCAGAACTGTTCAGGGACATGTATGTATTTACATCTCTCTCCTGCCAGAAGCTTACATCAGAAAGCCAGTCATCACTGAAAGAAGAATACCATGCCGCAATAAAATCAGGCTCCATTGCAACAACTTCCTCTTTGGATGGCTTGGTATCCATATACTGAATCTTGTCAAATTCATCTTTTAAATCCTCACGCACATCACCGTCCAGACCGCAAGCAGCTACGATCTTATCACCGAGACCAAGTGCCAGAAGCTCTTCGATATTGGAGTTTGCATATGCAAATACTTTCTCCGGAGCTTTCTCAAAAGTCATTTCAACCGGTTCGTTCTCATAATTGTAGGTTGTGATTGTTACGGGATAATGGCTGTCTCCATCCTCCGCAAATACAGTTGTTCCCATTCCCAGGCTGAGAATTCCTGCCAGACATAACATTCCTGCTACTGTTTTCATGTTTTTCATGCTTTTTCTCCTTATTTTTTCTTTTGTTTTTTTGTTTTTAAAAGAAAAAAGTCCGCTTCCATGAAAAAGCGGGCATCACAAAAAAACATGATACGAAAGACAGCACTTTACACGGAAGTTTCTTTCTATGAACCAAGCAGGTTTCCTGGCTTACAGCTTAAATCCCCATTCCCTTCTCACATAAAAATGCAATGGATATGAATGTGGCATAACTGAATACAGTGACCGGATCGTTCAGGATTCTCACCTGATTCCCTCTTCTGAAAATAGTGTAAATTTTATATATTTTTCAGCACTTGGCACATTTATTCTTTTAAGCAGAATTATTATAACTTACCCCTTAAATAAAGTAAAGATATTTCTTTAACAATGTTTTTGATTTTGAATGTAATCTAAGCATTCCCTTCCTTACTTATACATCTATTTCCCATACGGTACCGTGTCTTCAGCAACCATACTCAATTCTGGTTTCAGAGAATAGGTATACACCTTGCTATTCTCAGCGTAATTCTCCATATCATTATTATCTGTCCATAGCTCACACTGTGTCATCACGGTCTGCACTGCATCATCCATTCCTTCCGGCGGATAGCGATGCTTTTTGAGCAACCGCTTAATCATCATACGCATTTTCGCTCTGGCAGAATCCCGTTTCTGCCAATCTATTGTCCTGTTCTTACGCAGTGTATCCGCCAGTTCCTTTGTAATAGCAATCAATTCTTCATTCTCATAGAAGTCCTTAATTGCCTGCGGCTTCGTCAGCGCATCATAAAATGCCAGTTCATCAGCAGTCAGCCCAAGCTGATCTCCCTCTTTATGAGCTGTCGCAATCTGTTTTGCCAGATTCAGCAATTCTTCAATAACCTGTTCATTGGTCAACATTCCATTCAGATACGCATTCATAGCACGCTGTATAATTTCACTGAATTTCTGCGATTTTACCACATTTGTATGACGGTAAATCTGCACCTGTTCCGCAATCAGCCTTTTTAACAGCTCTACAGCAAGGTTTTTTTCCTTCATTTTAGAGATTTCCTCAAGGAACTTTGGATCAAAGAGCGAAAATTCCTGATTTATATCTGAGAAAAGGTTAATGACGCCTTCGCTCTGAACACTGGCTTTCAGAAGCTCGTTAATGCGAGCATTCATTTCTGGCAGAGAAATTTTCTTCCCCTCTCCCTGATTCATCAATCTTGTAACAAGCACACGAACGGATTCAAAGAATGCCGCTTCTACACGCAGCTCTTTTTCTGCCAGAGAAGAACACAGCGACAATGCTTGCCTTAGCAGCAATGCCTCTTTCTGGAAATCCTCTCGTTCCTGTTCTTTATTCACAGCGACAATAAAGTTGACCGCACCGCTGATTGCCTTGGAACGCTCCAAATCCGTACCTGTCATAAACTTGGAATAATCATAACCGTGGAACAAATCCCGACAGATAGACAGTTTCTCAAGGAACTTCGGATAGGCAACCTTGGCAACATCTGTATCACCGTAATTCTTCCTATCGCGAGTAGTGTAGTCATTCATTGCCTGCTTCAATGCAGAAGCAATGCCAACATAATCGACAATCAGACCGCCTTCCTTATCTCCAAATACACGGTTTACTCTGGCAATAGCTTGCATCAGATTATACCCCTGCATCGGCTTGTACACATACATGGTTGCAAGAGATGGCACATCAAATCCTGTAAGCCACATATCCACGACAATGGCAATCTTCAGCGGACTATCATTATCCTTAAACTCCTTTGCCAGCTCATCCTTATGGTGTTTATTGCCAATGATTTTATTCCATTCTTCTGGATCTTTGTTACTACCTGTCATAACAACAGCAACCTTATCCGTCCATCCGGGACGAAGTTGCAAGATTCGCTCATATATCTTCATGGCAATAGGGCGTGAGTATGCTACGATCATTGCCTTACCTGTGAGCAGATTCGCACGATAATTTTCATAATGATTCAAAATATCGTCCACAAGGGAGTTGATAGTTTTCTCATTGCCAAGAATGGCTTCCATCTTCCCCAGTTCTTTTTTGCTCCTTTCGATAACCTCTGGATCAGCATTTTTTGCCATAATGTCATATTCTTGGTCAATGAGCTTCAAAGTCTGCTCATCCAGTTTCAGCTTGATAACACGGCTTTCGTAATATACTGGACGAGTAGCACCATCTTCAACTGCCTGTGTCATGTCGTAAATATCTATGTAGTCACCAAACACTTCACGAGTATTGCGGTCTTTCATAGAAATCGGTGTTCCGGTAAATCCGATAAAAGTTGCATTCGGCAGAGCATTGCGGATAATACGAGCAGAACCGATTTTGATTTCACCTGTCTTGACATCGACCTTTTCTTTCAAACCGTACTGCCCACGATGAGCTTCATCCGCCATAACCACAATATTTCTGCGCTCAGAAAGGCAATCAAAGGATTCCTCAAATTTCTGCATCGTGGTAAAAATAATGCCGTTTGCTTTTCTACCGTCCAGTAATTCTTTCAAATGCACCCGGCTTTCGGCATGAACTGGGTCTTGACGCAGAAAATCCTTGCACTTGGCAAATTGCCTGTAAAGCTGGTCATCCAGGTCGTTGCGATCTGTGATAACTACGATGGTCGGGCTATCCAAAGCATCTTGCAGACAATGGGCATAAAACACCATCGACAGCGATTTGCCGCTGCCTTGTGTATGCCAGAATACACCACCCTTGCCGTCTGTCTCCGTTGCGTGTTTCGTGGAAAGTACTGCCTTATTGACAGCAAAATACTGGTGATAACCTGCTAATATCTTGAACTGTTTGGTTCCTTCATTGGAGAAACAGATAAAGTTCTTGATAATATCCAGTAAACGTTCTTTTTCAAAAATACCCTCAAAAAATGTATCGAACTGAGCATACTGTGTATTTTCATAGCCGCCGTCCTTCGTTTTCCATTCCATGAAGCGATCTTCGCCAGAAGTGATTGTACCAGCTTTCGATGTCATAAGGTCACTCATAACACAGATACAGTTATAAATAAACATGGAAGGAATCTCATGCATATAGTTGCGAATCTGTGTGTATGCTTCGGATGCATCCGTTTCCTCACGAGAGGGAGATTTCAGTTCCACCAGGACTACCGGCATACCATTCAAAAATAGCAGTACGTCAGGGCGTTTGGTGCTGTTCTCAATAAATGTCCACTGGTTCGCCACAATAAAGGAGTTGTTGTCCGGATTCTTGTAATCAACAAGATATACCAAGCCGGAGCGTTCCTCACCCTTGACAAAATAACGCACTTCTACACCGTGCTGAATGTAATCCATAAAAAGAGCGTTTTTCTGCACAATTTCCGCATTTTCAAAATTTCTCAGCTTATACAAAGCATCGTGAATTGCGTCCTCCGGCATATCCGGATTCAAACGATGCAGTGTTTCGTCTAATTTATCTTCATACAGGGGGCTTTTGAAGTCCCGCTCCAAATCAGGAGCATAGACATGCCGATACCCCATATTCTGAAATAGCTCTATAACAGAATTTTCATAGTCTGCTTCGGTATAAAAGCCAGCCATAGGTTAATCACTCCTTTTTTCGTTACATTTTTCGTGGTAAACAAGAATTTAGAGCAACAAGCTCAGGCAATTTACAGCCGTATGTTTATTGAGCACCGACAAGAAAGTTGGAGCACAGGGCAGCTGTCTGACTTAATCTCAGTTAAGTATGGAAAAGATCATAAAAAACTGGCTGACGGAAACTATCCAGTATATGGATCAGGCGGAATAATGCGATATGTAGAAAAGCCTCTCTATACTGGCGAATCTGTTCTAATTCCCCGTAAAGGAACTCTCAACAATATCATGTATGTCAATGAAGCGTTCTGGTCGGTAGACACCATGTTCTATACCGAGATGCTGCGTCCTAATATTGCAAAATTTGTGTACCATTTTGTAAAAAGCAAAGATCTGGTTTCACTGAATGCTGGCTCTGCTGTACCGAGCATGACAACCAATATTCTTAACGCAATGCAACTATATATTCCTAACGAAAAAACATTAGAAAAGTTTGAGAATATAGTTTCGCCAATGTATAGTGCAATGCAGGAAAACACAAAAGAATCCAAGATTCTTGCCAATACTCGTGATGCACTTCTGCCAAAACTTATGTCCGGCGAGCTTGATGTCTCTGACATCGATCTTTAAGCCGCTAAATTCTTGTTTAACTTCTCATTTGTTTTTCTTTTTTTATCCAAAACTGCAATAATTGATACTATACGGTCTTGTATGCACCGTTCTGGCAAGTCTATCTCTATTTTCGACAAAATGCCTTGATTTAAGGATGCCATTGTCGTTCCATGTGAGCACATGCTTATCATGAAAGCTTTATGCTTAGGCGTAAGAAAATAATATGATAAATATCGTGGATTGATTTTGTTTGTTTTTACTCTTAATCTGATACAATCTGATCCCTGCATCCATCCCGCTTCATTTGCTCCTATGTAGGCATGACGATCAACAGCCCCCTTTCTTCCAAATACAATATCTCCCTCTTTAAGTATGTGCATAGATAACCGTTCAAGTGTCTTCTCACCAACATAATCTACTTTTGTTGTTACAACTGTTGAATATCCTAAATTTTTCACATTTAGAACTGGAGTTCCACTTTCAACATATTCTGCCGCTTTTAGTTGGGTGCCAAATGGTCCTGTTTTTATTTCAATTTCTCCATTCTTAACAAGTTCCTCTAATTCAATAATCACAATACCTTTTCTCCTCTAGCCTATATATTTCTTATGAGCCAACTTAACATTGCTCTGCTTAACCATTGCATACTGTAAGGTCGTATCTATTCTTTTATGTCCCAAGAGTTTCTGTAACTGCTCAATAGGCATTCCTTTGTCAATTGCCATCGTTGCAAGCGTCCTTCGGAACTTATGCGGATGAACTTTGGGAATATCCAACTGTTTTCCCATTTCACGCAGGCGGGATTCTATGCCGCCGATCTTGATTCTCTCATGCGGAGAACGCAGAGTAACAAACAATGCCGGATTATCATCCATTCTGCTATCAATGTAGTTTTGCAGATGAATCTTCGTCCGAGCATCAAAGTATACAATGCGTTCCTTATCGCCTTTACCGAAAACGACACATTCACGCTCATTAAAATTGATGTCCGCTTTATTCAGCAAAACCATTTCACCGATACGCATTCCGGTAGAGGCCAGCATATCAATCATTGCCAAATCACGAAGTTCTGTGCAGTTGTCGCGCATTTTTTCCAAGTCCTCATCTGTGTAGGTTTCTTTGATGTTGGTTGCCGTTTTCACCTTATGGATGCGGCGAACAGGGCTTTTCAAAATATAGTCCTCATCCTCCAACCAAGAGAAAAAACTGGACAGAATTCTGCGGATATTATCTATCGTCACACGGCTGGACTGGTTCTTGCTCTGATAATCCGTCAGATAGGAACGCAAATCCTCCGTCTGTATATGGCGAATACCTTTATCTGTCGAAGCTACCATCATTTCAATGGTTGTGCGGTAATATTTCAGCGTTTTCTCTGAACAGCCTTCAATTCGTTTTGCCGAAACAAAAGCGTCTATCAGCTTTTGGTTATCGTTCATATCTTTCTTTTCTGTCTGTGCTGTAATTTCACAGCCAAACAGTGTGTTTTCAAGCACTTTTTGCAACTGCTGCATTTGTGCGTTGTCGAGGTGTGGCAGCATTTGCTGCACCACCTCTGAAATAATCTGTTGTTTCATAGGTCATTCTCCTTCAAATTTATTTTCCAGAGAACGACTCAACGGCAGTTCCATTGGCTTTAGCTCCTGCCGTTGGTAGGAGTATTTAGGTTAAACAAGAATTTAGCGACTTAAAGGTTAATGTCTGAGACATCCAATTCGCCAGACATCAACATAGGTAACAATGCATCTCGGATATCAGAAAGTCGTGAGTTTTCTGCTTCAAGCACTTCCTGCTGTTGGAAAATTGGAGTGCAAAAGGCATTGAACTTTTCGATGGTTTCGTTATCAGGAATTACAACAGGGACAGATTTCATACCTGCACCTGATATTTCCTTAAAAGTTGAACCCGAAGCCATCCCCTCGATGGTCGGCAATAAAAATTTCAGAAGATAATACATAAAGGATGTACCAACATTTTCATTTGGAACTACCGATTTGAATCCCTGATTAGTTGTTACTTCATTGGCAGCAATGGCAATGTATCCAATAGGTGCTCTGGAACTAAACAGAACTGTTCCGGTTGGCATTTTGGTTGCACTGCTCTTGTAAAATCCTAATTCTGAAATATCAATTTCACCGTGAGAGATAAATTTTGACTTATTAAGAGATAAATCCTTTGGAGTGATCCATGCTATGCCTTGCTCGGAGTAATATTCTGGCTTTGTTTTGGATGGGGTTCCACCTGCAACAACAGTTCCAAGGTCCGAAAGCATACCATCTTTCCATGTTGGATTAGCATTCTCAACAAATAATGAGTGAAAAAGAGCTTCTGCTTGCTGCTCTAAATTCTTGTTTATCTTTTTATTTAACTCAATTTTATCGTCTATCATCCATAGAATACTGGCGATCTTATTCTGTGCATCCAGAGATGGGACTCTTATTGGAATCTCTCCCATAAATTTCGTATTAATAGATGGCATCGTTGCACCGGTAGCAATATTACGAACAAACTGTTTTGTTTTTTCCAATAAAAAGAAATAATACAAATATTCTGGATTCAATTTTTCACAAGGTCGTACTCTAAGGCATCGCCCCGAAAACATCCATCCTTCATATTCTGCACTAACATATGAGCAACGATCAACTGATCCTACGCGGCTGAAAACAATATCTCCTGTTTTCAGTACGTATTTTTTTAGCCTTTCTTTATCCTTGTCTGAAACACAAGGAAGATTTTGTTCTGTAAACTTTCTGCTTCCGAGATGTTCTACTGTAACGATAGGCGTTCCATGAACTACGTAATCCTCCTTGTGTAGTTGGCTACCGAATGGTCCTGTCTGAATTGCTGCAAGTTCAGATAATTTTATTGTATCAAATTTCATACCCAATCGCCCCCAGCTTCTTTCTGATTTCATCCTCCAGTTCATGGGATTTTGCGAACATCTCCGACAACTCAGAAGTCAGACGATTCATTTTATCCTCAAACGGTTCTCCGTCATCTTCCTGTTCTTCAATGCCGACGTATCGTCCAGGAGTCAGAATATAATCCTGCTTTGCAATGTCCACAAGTGTTGCCTCCCTGCAGAATCCCTGAACATCTTCCAAAGTGCCATTCTGAAATGCTTCAAAGGTATCTGCAAGTTTCTGAATATCTTCATCTGTAAAATCACGATGTTTACGGTCAACCATATGTCCCATCTTGCGGGCATCAATGAACAGCGTTTTGCCGGGCTGTTTCTTACCTTTTGTAATGAACCACAGAGTAACAGGAATTGTCACGCTATAAAAAAGCTGGGTAGGCATTGCGATAATGCCTTCAATCAGATCATCCTCGATGATTTTCTTTCGGATTTCACCTTCGCCGCTGCTCTGCGTAGACAACGCACCATTCGCCAGTACCAGACCGATTTTCCCATTCGGAGCAAGGTGATGAATCATATGTTGAATCCATGCGTAGTTGGCATTACCTGCAGGCGGCAGACCGTATTTCCAACGCTTGTCTTCTTTCAGTTTTTCCTGTCCCCACGGATGATAATTGAATGGGGGATTAGCGAGAATAAAGTCTGCTTTCAGTGTCGGATGCAAGTCACTTGTAAATGTATCCGCATTGTATGGTCCCAGATCAGCATCAATACCTCGGATTGCCATATTCATTTTCGCCATCTTCCAAGTATCCGGGTTTGCTTCCTGCCCATACACTGAAATTGCTCCACGCTTATGACCATGTGCTTCAATGAACTTTTCACTCTGTACAAACATACCGCCGGAACCGCAGCAGCAATCGTACACTCGGCAGTTATCAAACGGACGCAGAATGGAAACCAGAGTTTTTACCACGCTGGACGGTGTATAAAATTCACCGCCGCCAACACCTTCTTTTTCTGCAAACTGTGCAATACAGTATTCATAAGTACGACCGAGCAAGTCTTCACTTGCAGTCGTATCGCTCATGTCGATGTTATTTGTAAAAATATCTACCACATCACCCAAGATTCGCTTATCTAAGTCTGGACTCGCATAATTCTTCGGCAGTACATTTTTCAGCTTTTTGTTTTCTGCTTCAATGGCTCTCATTGCATTATCAATGATTGTGCCGATTTCCGGTGTGTGTGCCTTGGATGCAATGTTGCTCCAGCGAGCTTCCTCCGGAACGAAAAACACATTGTCCATCTCGTAAGCATCACGGTCATCCTCGAAACCGTCACCTTCTGCTATAAGTTCCTGATACCGTTTATCAAACGCAGCAGAAATGTACCGCAGGAAAATCAATCCAATAATAACCTTTCTATATTCCGCCGCCGGGATATGCCCCCACAATACACAAGCTGCATCCCACAACTGTTTTTCAAAGCCAATGTTGGCATTTGTTTTACCCGCCATTTGTTTTCCTCCATCTATTGATTGATGATTGTTATTTTTATAAATCAGTCGTATTTTCTTCCAGTGCTGATAGTCGGAAGCGTTTCAAATTGGTCAGACTGTGTCTGACTAATTGGGGTATTTGCATAAGCAAGGTAGAATTTTCACATCTACATCAGATTTGTTGAGGAAAATCACTTTCCAAATAAGCCTGTTAAATATATAGAAAGATTTCTTTTCAGCTCTACATTCGTTTCCATCTGTTTATTTATCTTCTTTTCTGCATCTTCAGAAATACCCCATGAATATCCTACTTTTTAGCATCGGGAACTCCCTCTGTTGAACACAGTGTTTGAATTTTTCATGTTAAATTGCTCTCTAAGTAGGACACAAATAATCAAATTTATCATACGCTAAAGTGCAAATAAAATCAATCTGTGTAGCAAAAGATTTTTGCAGTTTACCGCAGAAAACTGAATATCCAAGACAACTTCTACTTTCTGCAGTGTTTCCACCATATCAATCTGCTCCTTATTCAGATATGACCAGATGGTTTTTCTCTTTTCAATACCGTTGACAAGCCTGAACTACTTTGCCGACATTCCAATCTCAATGCGTTTTAGCATATCGCACTCATTGCTTTAAGTCCGGATGTGGGCTCAGTGATTTTTGCAATATTCTGCAAAGTAACTCTGACTTTAAGAACCGATATTTAATCTTTTTTTAATTCGCATTCTATATAGTAGTCCCAAAAATATCTTAGCAAACCTATCTCAAAGTATTGACAGATTGGTTCGTTCCAAGTAAAATATGTGTAACAGAACCCGCCACGCTTAGTCTTGTTTCGGCAAGAATGCGCAACCCGGCGGGACTTTTTATATCCAGAGGTGAGCCATGTATACATATCCTAAGAATTTTTTATCCATTACACAATTAATTCAGAAACTCAAAGACACTGGAATGACTATCGATTCGAATGACACCGCTGAAATAGCGTTAACAACAATTGGATATTACCGTTTAAAAGGTTACAGTTTTCATCTTATTGATCCTTCCACCAAAAAGTACATAGAAGGAACATCCTTATCAGATATTTTAAGACTGTACCGTTTTGATTCAGAGCTGTCAGACCTGCTGTTTAGCTATTTATCACAAATTGAAGTTGCATTAAAGTCACAACTTGTCAATGCATTCCAGATTACTCACGATGCACTTGTTTTAAATGATCCTTCCGTATTTAAAGATAAAAAAACATTCTGGAAGAATCAGAGCACCATTGCATCTGAAATCAGCCGTTCCAATGATGTTTTTATAGAACATAACTTTGATAATCACGATGGAGCCATTCCTATATGGGCTGCTGTCGAGGTTATGTCTTTCGGCACTATATCAAAAACTATTAAAAATATGAAAACCGGCAGCAACACTGCTTTTTCTGAGCTGATTAAAAATTATAAGTTTAAAAACAGCAATGAACGTGATATCAATCCATCAAAAGATATGTTTACATCCTGGATTCAGGCTGTTTCCATCATGAGAAATATTTGTGCTCACAACAGCCGTATTTATAATCGCAGCATCAGTACAAGACCACAGCTTATTTATTCAGATGTCATCCATCCGCATCCTCGGTACAATGGGCTATATCAGATTATGCTTTCAATGAAATATCTTCGTCCAACCGAAGATTCGTGGACGGCTTTTATAACTGATTTCAAACAGCTTCTGAATAACTATTCTGATGTATGTGATATTCGCAGACTTAATTTCCCATCCGATTGGGAAAGCCACTTTTAATGCAATTCATAGTTTTCAGATATCCGCATATACTATAAATGATAGAACCAATCCAGCCTCTCTTCGATGCTCAAATCGATTGGACATTCAGGAGAGACATTTCGTCTCTCCATTTTTATTTAATCTTTTTTATAAAATTTGTACTTCTCAGTTTCAATTTTTCTTATACCTTCTTCCGATGGCAGATTATGTAGCTATCGGCATACTTAGCCAGCGATAGACAACTAGTTACTGTTCACTCCGTGACCAGTAACACGCTTCGCGATGCACAGAAATCATGCATTCGCATGATTTCGCGCGCAATTCTCGGGTTTTCTGTGAACTTTGTTCACAAAAACACCTCGCGGAATGTTACCAGTGAACAGTAACGACAACTATTCTTCGTTTTTTACAGCTTAATTTTTCATTTGCCCTTTCTTTCCGTTTATGGTAAATTTTCTCTAGACCATACAAATTGTTGAAATTTTTTGACATACGTTAGGAGGTATATTGATATGAATAAGGAAAACCAAGCCAAAATCATAGAACTGGTCAAGCAGGCCAAGCCCTTGATTCTCCAGGAAATGGCTCACGAAAAGGTTACCGAAAAAGGGGTTGCCGATTACGTTACCAATGTAGATGTTGCCGTACAAAATTACCTGAAGGAGGCTCTTGGAAAAGAATTTCCGGACATTGCACTAATTGCTGAGGAGAAAGAAAACCTTGGACTGAATTCCCGGAAATCTTACTGGATTCTGGATCCCATTGACGGAACCACCAATTTAATCCGGGATTATCATTTAAGCGCAGTTTCTCTTGGGCTTTATGAAAATGGGAAAATCACTTTCGGAGTGGTCTATAACCCCTTTACAGAGGAGCTCTTCTACGGTGCCAAAGGAGAAGGTGCCTATCTGAACGGAACTCCTATCCATGCGTCCGACCAGCCGGAATTCAAAGATGCTGTGGTGTCTTTCGGTTCTTCTCCTTATGAGAAAAACAGGGCAAAGGAACTGTTCCCGATATTTTACAATATTTTTATGAACTGTGCAGATTTCAGGCGCACCGGCTCTGCTGCCCTTGACCTTTGCTATGTAGCCTGCGGCAGACAGCACGCTTATCTGGAACAAAATCTGAAGCCCTGGGATTACAGCGGGGCTACCGTTATTTTAAGAGAAGCTGGCGGTACAATCACGGACTGGGAAAATAAAGAGCCGCCTTATCTTGAGAATTCGGATATACTGGCCTGTGTACCCCAGTTCCGGGAAATTTTGCAACGCCTTATAAAAAAACAGGTCTGACGTTTCAAATGCTTTGCAAATGCTGAAAAATAACCTACAGATATCAAAAGACACCACTGCAGATTTTTCCATATTTTATAAAATCTCATAGATAAATCCAGCGCACATTTGAAAGTGCCCCAATTGATTTTATGAAGCATCTGCATTGATGTCTTTTTCCCTCAATTTTATTCCGCCGTATACTCCCGTACTCTCAGCGGAATTCCTAGTTTCTCTACCACTTTGCGGCTTTTCTCAACGTTTTCTTCCCCGATACAGTCTACAACTGTGAATTTCACATTTTCTGTATATTTTTTGCAATCCTGC
Organism: Ruminococcus sp. RTP21358st1_G6_RTP21358_211008; assembly: GCF_040908885.1. NCBI lineage: Bacteria > Bacillati > Bacillota > Clostridia > Eubacteriales > Oscillospiraceae > Ruminococcus > Ruminococcus sp. RTP21358st1_G6_RTP21358_211008. The sequence goes on along the minus strand of NZ_JBDGDM010000007.1, from coordinate 15,897 downwards.
GCAAATTTCAGCATGGCATCAAAGGCTTTCTCGCCGTAAGCCGGGCGTACCACTTCGTTGTAGGACTTGGCATCTGGCATATTTAAACTGATAAAAACAACATCGACCGCCTGACAGACCTCTTTCGCTATGGAACGCTTGTTAATCAAATCCCCCAGACCATTGGTATTCAGGCGAAGCTTGATTCCCGGACAGGGCTTCCCATCGCGATCCAAATGTGCCGGATATTTGCTTCTCATATACTCACTGACAGCGATCAGCTTATCCAGTGCCATAGTAGGCTCTCCATATCCACAGAAAACCGCTTCTTTGTATCCTGAAAAATCAAAAGCATCAATTGCTTTATAAATCTCCCCCATTGTTGGTTCCTTGTCAAACCATAAAGTTTTTGCCTCACCTACCGAATCTCCATTGTTGCGGATGCAAAAGGTACAGTTGCAAGGGCACTTATTTGTCAGATTAAAATACACCTCGTCATTATAGCAATATACAATATCAGCCATTTCCCTCACTCTCCTATATATTTATTTACTGGTTCTTACACAATTCTCCAAGAAATTTTTCGAAACAGACTCCGTCATTCCGGTCTGTGCCTTCCTGTACCGTCTGGGCGATTGCTTTGGAAAGGAAATTTACTGCCAGCTCTACACAGGTCATCATAGACATTCCCTTTACTAATCCCGCACTGAGCACAGAAGCAAACAGATCACCAGTCCCGGAATAGCTGCCGCCGTTCTTCGGTGAAAAGCACCAGGAAACACGACCATTTTCCACTGCCAGGTTTCCTATCTGCAATCCTGCCTTTTCATATTCAACTCCTGTGATCACAGCCGCTTTCAGTCCATATTCTTCAACCAGCTGTTCCCCAATCTTTCCTATTTGCTCCAAATGCTCCTCTTTGTCTGCTTCCATAAGCCCTGCATATCTTTTTTCCATCTCTTCTTTCCCATACAAAAGAAGCAATGCTTCTGTCAGATTAGGGGTGATCACCTGTGCGCTTCTCACCAGCTGGACCATCCGTTCCCGCAAACCTTCTGTATAAATCCCATAAGCACCGCCATTATCTCCCATAACCGGATCCACCAGCACCACGGTCTTCTCTTTCCGGAATCTTCTGAGAAAATCCAGGATCTTATCTGCCTGCTCCTCGTCAGCCAGAAATCCTGTATAAATTCCATCCGGGGAAAATCCCCGTTTCTCCCATTCATCCATGATCTGTTCCATGTGCTCTGTATAATTGTCACAGTAATAGGAAGGATAACCGGTCTGGTTGCTGAGTACTGCTGTTGGCAGCGGTACCGCCTGCACACCCATCACCGAGATCACCGGAATTGCCGCTGTCAGGGAACATTTTCCAAGCCCTGACAGATCCTGAATTACCGCTATTTTTTTCAAATATATCACTCCTGATTTTTATTGTAAATTTTTCGTTTATATTATAAAATATCACCTAAGTGTATGTACAGAAATATCCAAATTCAACTTTTTTAGAGGGGACAGTTTTATGTTAAACATTGAAAAGAATCAAAACCGCACTACGCATCTTTATATGGAAGTTTACGAATACTACCGGAAACTGATCCTGGATGGGAAAATGGCCCCCGGAAGCAAAATGCCTTCTCTTCGCAAGTGCTCCCAGGAGCTGAAGCTTTCCCGGACTACTATTGAAACTGCCTATCTTCAGCTTGCCGCAGACGGCTACATTATGGCAAAAGCCCAAAGCGGCTATTATGTCACAGAAATTGCCTCCCACCAGCATATAAACAACCAGCCGGGTACTCACAAAGAAACTCATTACCGCTATGACCTGGCATCTTCAGGTGTGGATAAAGAAAGCTTTCGTTTTGACCTGTGGAGCCGCTACATGAAAAGCGCCCTCCGGCAGAATGAACGCATGCTGACCTACGGCGAACCCCAGGGGGAAGCGGATTTCCGGGAAACTTTGTCAGATTACATCCGTGAGAGGCGGAACATTCTTTGTTCACCGGATGATATTGTAGTAGGCGCCAGTTTCCAAAGCCTGCTGCAGATTCTCTGTCCTCTTATCCATGAAGTATATCCGGAATTTCACCGGGTATCCTTTCCAACCCCTTCTTTCGTTCACGGAAGCACAGTTTTCGGGGACTATGGATATGAGATCTGTTACCGTAACAAAGACTGTGATGTGGTCTATGTTTCTCCTGCACACATGACAAAGTGGGGCGAAATCATGCCGGTAAAGCGCCGTCTGGAGCTTTTGAAATATGCAGATGAACGCCATCATCTGGTAATCGAAGATGATTTCGAAAACGAATTTGTCTATTTCCAGAAGCCTACACCCTCCCTTTTCGGACTCTCCGGAGGACAGGGCGTAGTTTACATTGGTTCATTTTCCAGATTGCTGCTGCCTTCTATCCGTATCAGCTTTATGATCCTGCCTCCTGAGCTTCTCAATGCTTATAAAAAGAAAGCCGGATTTTACAACCAGACTGCTTCTAAAGCAGAACAGATTGCTCTGTGTCAATTTATCCGGGACGGTCATCTTGCTGCACAGACCAGAAGGCTGAAACGACTTTATTCTTCGAAATTAAAACAGCTTCGCAGCTCAGTCCGTCAGGTATTTGGCACTGGCTGTCAGATTCAGGTGGGCGCAGCCGGTACCAGTCTGGCTCTTACTTTGCCTTATGAAAAAAGCGGGGATGAATTAAAAAAACAGGCCTCTGAAAAAAGTCTGCATTTACAAATTCTAAAAGAAAGTGAGAAAGATGTGACGGTACTTATGTCCTGCTCCTCCATACCAGTACAGGATTTCGTCCCGGCCTGCGAACTGCTGAAGTCTGTAGTTTTGAACTAAACGGACAGCGTATACTTTGCCATTTGCCACAGACAGAGTATACGCTGTTTTTTATCCCCGGTTGTTGTCGATCATATACAGCAAGGCATTACAGATGCACGCTGCGATATTTGATCCGCCCTTACGCCCGCGGGCTACAATATACGGCACATCTGTATGCATGATCAGTTCCTTGGACTGCACCACATTCACAAACCCTACCGGCACACCGATGATCAGCTCCGGATTCAGTTTTTTCTCCTCGATCAGCTCATAAAGGCGAACCAGTGCTGTAGGTGCATTTCCAATGGCAAAGATCAGCTTTTTATCCACCCCGACCGCCTTGTCCATGCTTGCTGTGGCACGGGTGGAACCATTTTCTTTCGCAATCTTCGCCACATCCTCATCTGACATAAAGCAGTAAACCTCACCGCCATACCTTGCAAGGGCGCGTTTATTGATTCCTGCTTTTGCCATCTGGGTATCGGTTACAATACAGGCGCCATCTTTAATTGCCTGAATCGCTTTTTCCACTGCGTTTTCGGAAAAACAAAGATTTTTCGCATAATCGAAATCAGCGCTTGTGTGAATACATCTCTTTACCACCAGCTCTGTTCCCGGGAGCAGAGGGGTATCACCAAGCTCCTCTGTGATGATCTCAAAGCTTCTTTTCTCTATGTCCATTGGTTTTACATTTTCCAGTTCTACCTTCATATTTATACCCCCTCTTCCAGGATTTCATATATTTTCTTCATATCCAGATGTTTCCGGAGCTCTGCTGCCAGAATATCATACTGGGTTTCCTTAAATGCCTGAAAATCCATTCCAGTCATTCCGGATACGTCCAGCCCTTTCTTTTCTCCAATGATCTGTACAATTGCCTCAGCTACTGCCTCTTTATCGAAAACACCATGGACATAAGTTCCGCACACATTGTCAAGATAAGCACCATCCGCCTTTCTCTCTCCGGTTACGCTATCCTGAATATTTGTAGATGGCTTTGCATCTCCCTTCAGGGCAGTCTCACCCATATGGATCTCATATCCTTCCAGAGCAGTATCACTAAGCTTTGCAAACGCACCAGTCAGCTGGCCAAAAGAGCCTTCCACTCTGGTTCTGGTCTTTTTCTTTGCAAAAACGGTATCCATTGGAAGAAGACCCATACCTTTAATCGTTCCGCCAGCTTCCACTCCATGAGGATCGCTTAAAGTCTCGCCCATCATCTGATAGCCGCCGCAGATTCCAAAAATCAGCTTTCCTTTCGCAGCCTCCTTCAGGATCAACGCTTCCAGGCCATTTTCTCTCATCCACAGAAGATCTTCCATTGTATTTTTGGTTCCCGGCAGAATGATCATATCCGGATTTCCAAGCTCTGATGGATTTTTTACATAGCGAAGGGAAACCCCCTGGATACTCTCCAGCGGATTAAAATCTGTGAAATTAGAAATTCTGGGCACTCGGATCACCGCAATGTCAATCATGTCTACTGTCCGATTTGTCTCAAAACGTTCCGTCAGGCTGTCCTCATCCTCCACCTGAATATTCAGATAAGGAGCTACGCCCACAACCGGAATGCCGCTTCTCTCCTCCAGCATTTCCACTCCGGGATCCAGAATGGTTTTGTCTCCACGGAATTTATTGATGATCAGGCCTTTTACCATCTCCTTCTCGTCTTCTTCCAGAAGCATGACAGTTCCGATCAGCTGGGCAAAAACACCGCCACGGTCAATATCTCCCACCAGAAGGACCGGAGCCTTTGCCATTTTCGCCATACCCATATTTACGATATCATCACTTTTCAGGTTGATTTCCGCCGGACTTCCGGCTCCTTCTATAACAATAATATCATTTTCCGCTGCAAGAGCATTGTAAGCCTTCATAATATCCGGCACCAGTTTTTTCTTATATTTGAAATAATCCCTGGCGCTCATGTTTCCCAGAACCTCACCGTTTACGATTACCTGGGAGCCTACATCGTTTGTAGGCTTTAAAAGAACAGGATTCATCAGAACAGAAGGAGCAATTCCGGCTGCTTCTGCCTGCATAACCTGGGCGCGTCCCATCTCCAGACCTTCTTTTGTGATAAAAGAATTCAACGCCATATTCTGGGACTTAAAAGGTGCCACACGGTACCCGTCCTGCTTAAAAATTCTGCAAAGGCCAGCTGCCAGAAGGCTTTTTCCGGCATTGGACATTGTCCCTTGCACCATGATTGCTTTTGCCAAAATGTGTTCCTCCTTTTATAAAATCACATTTTCAACTTTGGTTCTATCTATTTCCTTCAATGCCCTGATAAGCTGCTGATTTTCTTCATGTTTCTTCACCGCCACCCTGTAATATCCTTTGGAAAGCCCGGTATAATTACTACAATCGCGGATCAAGATCTTCTTCTGTTCCAGCTTCTCATACAAATCCGCCGGACCTGTAAAGAACACGTAATTCGCCTGAGAAGGATAAACCAGATAACCAAGCGCCGCCAGTTCTTCTTTCAGATATGCCAGTTCCTGAAAAGTCACCTGTCTTCCCTTTTCTACATATTCTCTTTCCTGCAAAGCCGCCAGACCAGCCGCCTGTGCCATGGAAGAGACATTCCAGGGCTGACATACACCTTCTATTTTTTCCAGAAGTCTTTTATTCCCGCAAAGACCATAGCCAAGTCTCACCCCGGCCATAGCATAGCGCTTTGTAAAAGCCTTCAGAAGAAACAGATTATCATAGGTTTCCAGATATTCTTTTAGCGTATATTTCTCTGGTGTTGGAACGAAATCCAGGAAACATTCGTCCACCGCCATAAGAATATCAAGCTCCTGACAACGCTTTAGGATTTTTTCCAGCAACGGTTTTTCCACCAGAAGCCCGGTTGGATTATTGGGATTGCACAGGAAAATAATGTCAATCTCTTCTGTCAATGCCTGTAGGAAGTTTTCCTCCAGCACAAACCCCTTTTTCCCATCCAGTGGAAAAAACTCTACCTGACAATCCACACTATATAATGCCTGCTGGTATTCTGCAAAAGTCGGAGCCGGCACCAGAGCCCGTCTGGGATTCACAGCCCGGCAAAGGGAAAAGATCACCTCTGCAGCGCCGTTTCCGCAGATCACCTGATCCGGCTTCGTATTCTCATATTCTGCAATGGCTTTTTTTAAGGGAGTGCAGCCTACCTGGGGGTAGTCGTTTATATGTTCCAAACTTTTAATGATTGCTTTTTTGATTCCCTCCGGGGTACCAAGAGGATTACAGTTTGCTGAAAAGTCAATGCACCCCTGATGATGATACACATCACCGCCATGTATGTGTTTTTCCATTGTTGTCTCCATTCAAGTAATTACACGCTCTAGATATGCGTCACAATTTTAAAACATACTTTAACCTTTTATTTGTTGCTGTTTTTTCAGCAAAATCCGCTATAACACAGTTTTTAGAAGAACACTCAGACCGAAGAATAAAATTGCTCCCACAATACAGGTTGCATAAAGCAGTTTATTCGCTCTTGGAATATCCTCGATTTCAACCGGGCGGATTGGATCCCCGATCGTCGGTTTTTCATATAGCTTACCAAAATAATAAGCATTTCCTGCCAGCTGTACATCCAGGGCTCCTGCCATAGCCGCTTCTGTCTGGGCAGAATTGGGGCTTGCATGATTGCGACGGTCTCTTCTGTATATTTTCACTGCATTTTTGGTATCCATTCCAACAAATACTGTGGACAATGCCATCAGCCAGCCGGAAATTCTGGCTGGAATATAATTCGCCACATCGTCAAGTCTGGCTGCACATCTTCCAAAATACAGATATTTATCGTTTTTATATCCAAGCATAGAATCCATGGTGTTGATACCCTTGTACAAAAACATCAGGGGAATACCGCCAATTGCCATGTAAAGCATAGGGGCAATAATTCCGTCAGAGGAATTTTCCGCAACCGTTTCCACAGCTGCCTTCGTCACTCCGATTTCTGAAAGTGCCTGTGTATCACGTCCCACGATCATGGAAACAGCATACCGCGCTTCCTCAATGGTTCCGTTTTTCAAGCGGTCATATACTTTCATGCTTTCCACTTTCAATGATTTTGTTGCAAGCAGCTGTCCGCACCAGAAAGTCTCCAGTGCAAAGCCCAGCCAGAAATTCCATTTATAAAGCAGATGGATTACAACATAAGGAATAAAAAAGGTAATAAAACAGACAAGGACAACTTCCAGAATGCCTCCTGCCCGCTCACCCTTATCTGTTTTCGGAAACACCTTTCGTATTCCTTTTTCCAGTATGCTGATCAGATTTCCTATAAGACATACCGGATGATATAGCCATCTTGGATCTCCCATAAGCAGGTCAAGAATAAAACCTGCCGGAAGAGTTAATAATCGTATCATTTTTGTAACTCCTTATACTCCAGACACTTTTTTAAAAATGCCTGTGGGATTTTCGGATTTGCGTAATAATATAAATGAGGAAAGCCAGCTAACAAATGATCAGAGCCGTGCATGCAGTCCCACCCGCGTTTGCTTTCCGGTTTGGAAGCATGAAATGCAGTTCCACAATTATCCGAATCAAAATAATGAAATTCATGGGCTGGACTTACTCCAAGATCTGACTCCCCAAGAATCGCTGTTTCCTGTTTTCCATGGGAAATCCCCTGATTCTGCTTCAAAGTAATATAGCCAAATCGGGTCAGTCTGGGTGTGCGCCATACCTTACCCGGAATAACGCCTGCCATTTCATACCATTTCCCATCCATTCCCTCCATCTTTTCGTGGAGATACATGAACCCACCGCATTCTGCAAGACAGGGCATTCCATCCTTTATGGCTGCTGCAATTTCCTGCCGCATAGAAAGATTCTCCTCCAATGCTTTTCCATTTAATTCCGGATATCCTCCATAAAGAAGAAGTCCGTCCAGATTTTCTGGTAAATGTCCGTCATGTACAGGCGAAAAGGCCACCAGCTCGGCACCCATGGAACGAAGAAGATCCAGATTGTCTTCATAAAAGAAGCAGAATGCCTCATCTTTCGCAAGACCGATCCGAAGCTTCCCTGGGCTTTTCCAGGTATACACCTGACTCATTTCAGTCAATGCATCCACTTCTCTTTTCACCTTTTCAGCTATTGCACTGGTTCCAGATGGCTGACATAGGGATCGCTCATCTGTATTTTCCAGCAACGGATATTCCAACACTGGTGCCTCATTGGCCAGTTTCAATATCTCTTCTATTTCCAGACTGTTCTCCAGCACTTCTGCCAGCTTCAAAAGCCGTCCCTTCAGTTCCGGGATTTCTTCTGGCAAGATCAGTCCCAGGTGTCGGCTCTCGATCACACAATCTTCCACCCTTGGCACATAGCCCAGTACTTTGATGCCAAGCTCCTCTTCCACCAGTTTCTTCATTCTGGGATAAAGCATAGGGGACATCTGGTTAAAAATCACGCCTTTTATGTGGCTGTCTTTTTTGTATTCCAGAAAACCTTTTATGTAGGCAGCAAGAGAGACACTCATTCCTTTGCTGTTCACGATCAGAATAACCGGCGTATCCGTAACTCGCGCCAGATCATAAGCACTTGCCAAAGTAGTGGTTCCTGCCACTCCATCGTAAAATCCCATAACGCCTTCCATCACTGCTATTTCACAATCAGCACTGTTTTTTGCAAGAAGGTATCTGGTAATCTCCTCTCCTGTAAAAAAAGTGTCCAGATTTCGGGATTTTGTACCAATTACCTGGGTATGGAACATGGGATCAATATAATCCGGTCCGCATTTAAAGGAGACTGTCTTTATCCCTCTGTTTACCAGTACCTGCAGCAGACCACAGGTGAGAAGTGTTTTTCCGCTTCCGCTGGCTCCTGCTGCAAGCAAGATCCTGGGTATTCTTTTTTTCATGATAGTCCTCCTCTTCTTTCCTCGCCAACAGCCTTTTTCTGCACTCTTAAGAAAACCACACCTGTCATATCTGCGCCCGGGGGCTCTGGCAGGTGATAATATAAATAGGATTCTCTCCCATCATTAGATGGTATCTTCCAATCTCTTTTGATCTGGAAGCTGTAAGCTGCACTGCTTCCTGATCTGCGAAATCGTATTCTTTCAATACCTCCAGTGCCTCACTGATAGTCTCCAGCGTAATGCAGTTGATCACGATCCGCACATCCCGGTTCTTTTCTAAAAGCAGGGCAACGATTTCTTTCAGATTTCCTGATGAACCGCCGATAAACGCATGCGTAGGAACCGGCAGTTCTTTTAGTGCTTCCGGTGCCTCGCCCTTTATAATTTCCAGATTATCCGCTGCAAACCGTTGTTTGTTTTCGTAAAGAAGAGCTACCGCATCATCCTTTTTTTCAACAGCGAAAACCTGTCCCTGATCTGCGCGAAGAGCCATTTCCACAGAAACAGAACCTGTTCCGGCACCTACATCATAACAGATGGAATCCTCCTGAAGACGAAGCTTGGAAAGGGAAACACATCTCACCTCTTCTTTTGTCATAGGTGCTTTTCCACGGATAAATTTCTCATCTGGAATTCCATGAGTAGAAAATGCCGGTCTGGCTTTTTCATTGTAAGCACAGACAACGCTCAATGCCTGACCCTCATAGGAAGTCAGTTCACTGGCGTTCGCCTGGAATATTTTTTCATCTGGATAGGAAAGGTTTTCTCCAACATAGAGAATCACATCTCCCATCTCATATTCCACCAGTTTCTGTGCAAGTTCCGCAACCGCACTTTTTGTTCCCAGAATGGAAAAAACCTTCTGATTCTGCTTGATCATGGAAACCAAATTGCAATTTTTGCCGTGGGCGCTAGTGATCTTCGCATCATCCCAGGATAAACCGATCTGGGACATAAAATAAACCACAGAAGAAATTCCGCAGATAATCTCAATGGAAACACAGCCATTTCCTTTTTCACTGTCCTCCTGCCCTTTAAAATCATCTGCTAAAACACCCTCTGGTTTCCTTCCATTCAACACATCCAGCAGCTTCTTCGCTCCGCTGTAGAATCCCACATCCCCGGACAAAGCTATCACAATATTCTCATATTCCGGATGGCTCTTAATATAAGCTCCAATCACATCACTGCGGTATTCATACACCACCGGCTGTCCCGGCTCCCGGATGGAATCCGCCATACGCCTGGCCCCAATGATCAGATCAGCTCTTTGAACTGCCCTTTTTCCCTGAATTGTGAGGGTTTTCTCACTTCCCATCCCAATTCCCAGAAGTGTAACGTGAGGTTTTAGAGTAAGTCCAAAATGTTCCGTGAGCATATGTTTACATTCTGCCACAGAAAGACCCTCTTCCTGCAGCGGTCTTCCAATTATAACAGGAATCACATCGCACATAAGTGCAGCATCAATTTTCTCCTGAAAACCACCTGCTTTTCCTGTATCCTTTGTCACAAGGTATCTGCAGTCATACTGACGAAGCATGGCTGCGTTTAATTCCATGGAAAAGGGTCCCTGCATACCGATCAGATGTTTGCCCTCAAAGCCATACCCTTTGCAGGTTTCCATCACAGATGGCAAAGACAGAACACGGGCATAAATGCGTTCTCCTGCATCAGATAAAGCTGTAAATTTTCCAAGCTCTTTGCTGCCTGTAGTTAGCAGGATATTCCCCTTAGTGTCTTCCAGAAACCTCACTGCTGCCTCCGTGTCTTCCACATATACAGCTTTATCCTGATACGCGCCCTTTTCACGAAGTACTCGCTCATAGGAAAGCCCTGTATTTTTGCAGGCTGTCCGAATATTCTCCGTTACCTCGGCAGCATACGGATGGGTAGCATCCAGCACCAATCCGGGACTGAGTTCTTTCAGAAGATTTTCCATCTCCGCCCCATTCAGGCGGCCAGCGTGGATTTTCAGATATTCGTTCTCTTTTAATGATTTGCTTCCGTAATCGGTAGCGACACATGCAAGCACACTTACTTTATTTTTTGCCAGAAAGCTACAGATTTCACAGCCTTCTGTGGTGCCTGCAAAAACAACAACATCAGACATTTTTATATCCTCTTGGTGTTACCATTTTTCCATCGATATTTCTGGTCTGTGAATTTCCGATAAATACAGTGGTAAACATATCTACCTGTGTTTCTTTCAATTCAGCCAGAGTCATAACCCTGGCAGTTTCACCCTCGCGGTTAATGTTCTGCACAGTACCGCATACTGTTTCCGGAGATTTGTGTTGAAGCATAAGTTCGCAGGCTTTTTTCAGATAATCGTGTCTCTTGTGACTGGACGGATTGTAAAGAACAATCACAAAATCAGCTTCCGAAGCCAGAAGAAGACGCTTCTCGATCTTTTCCCATGGTGTGAGCAGATCACTGAGACTGATCAGACAGAAATCGTGGATCAATGGAGCACCAAGCACTGCTGCTCCTCCGGTTGCTGCTGTAACACCTGCAACTACTTCCAGCTCCACCTCCGGATAGTTTGCGCCGATTTCATACATAAGACCAGCCATTCCGTAAACTCCCGCATCACCACTGCAGATCATGGAAACTGTCTGGTCTTTCATAGCCTCATCAAAAGCCATTACACAGCGGTCTACTTCCTTTCTCATAGGTGTGGTGAGAAAAGATTTTTCCGGAAAATGGTCTTTTACAAGATCAATATAAACAGTGTATCCAACGATCACATCACTTTTTTCAAGAGCTGTAACTGCAGCTCCTGTCATTCCTTCATAAGAACCTGGTCCGATTCCTACCACATAAATTTTCTTTTCTTTACTCAAAACGTATCCTCCAATCTCCAAGGACAAGAGCCGTTGTCACGCCCTCTGCGCCCCGTTTTCTCTGTATAAAATGAATGCCAGTATGATTCTCTGCGGCTTTCACCGCGCTTCGCTCACACACATTATCCACACCTACTGTCTTACTCACAAAAGTGGATGAGGTGAATTCCCCCTGCACAGACAGAAGTTCCTCACTGGAAAATGTTTTGAAGGGAACTCCCAGCTTTTCCGACAGAGCCAGAAGCCCGGGTTCTTCTTTTTTTACATCGATGCTTGCAAGAGCTGCAACTGCCTCCGGATAAATGTCATTTTCTTTCAGGCAGCTGAATGCTGCTTTTTCCACAGCTTCTGATTCTTTATTTTTCCGGCAGCCCATTCCAAGCGCCGCAGCTGGTGGAACTATGTGCGTTGTTGAGGCAAAGGGATGACAGCTTTTATGCACGGTCACGGCAATTCCCACCTCTGGAAGTGGTGTGCCATCCACAGTTTCATACTGTATTTCAGAAAGTGATATGCCAGCTTTTTGACACCAGATCAGTCCCTCTGGCAGTTCTCCCTCCCAGAGGAATTCGCTATAAAATCCAACCTTCTCACCTGCCAGCAGCGCGGCAGAAACCTCTTTCGCCTCTTTCATTCGAAAAATGTGACAGTTATTTTTCTTTGCAAACACATCCACAGCAAATTTTCCTTCAAGATCTGTGGCAGTTGTGACTACAGGGATTGCCTGTAAAATGTCTGCAGCCAGACAGGCAAGTTCATTTGCCCCTCCAAGATGTCCAGACAGCAAGGATATCACGAATTTGCCCAATTCATCTACCACCAGCACAGCCGGGTCTTTCTTTTTGCTCTGTATAAAGGGAGCGATGCTGCGCACTGCGATTCCGGCTGCTCCAATGAAAATGATACTGTCTGCAGTTTCGAACTGTTCTCCCGTCCATTTCCCACAGCTTTCCTTTATAGAGTCTGGAATGTATTTGCTCTTTGTGAAAAGAGAAACTATATTTCCTTCTTTTTCCAGTCCCTTTTTTAGTTTCTCTCCTGTCTGCTGCCCTGTCAGGGTGTAGCATATCATGGAAATTTTCATCCGTTTTCCTTTCATCTGGAACAGGCTCTAACCTAAGCTGCCATATCAAATAACCATATTGTTATTTCGTTGCTTCACGGAACTCTGTTGTAAATCCTGGATCATATAACTTGGAACGGTCATAATGAGCGGCATTTACACAGTCTCCAATGATCATAAGTGCAGTCTTCGTAATATGATTCTCTTTCGCAGTCTGCGCCAGGGTTCCTACTGTGCACACAAATTTCTTCTCATCCTCCCAGGTTGCCTTATACACAATCGCAGCAGGAGTATCTGCCGTATAACCGCCTTCGATCAGTCTTCTGCTCAGTTCTTCCAGCATTCCTGTACTGAGAAAAACAACCATAGTTGCCTGATGGGCAGCAAAGGACTGAATGCTTTCCTTTGGCGGAACCGGAGTTCTCCCTTCCATACGGGTGATGATCACGCTCTGGGAAATATCCGGCAGCGTATATTCCAGATTTAAAGCACTTGCCGCACCGCAGAATGCACTGACACCAGGACAGTAATCATAAGCAATTCCCTTCTCATCCAGCACATCCATCTGCTCACGGATGGCACCATAAATACAGGGATCACCTGTGTGAAGTCTTACTGTTGTCTTGCCTGCCGCTTCTGCCTTTTCCATAACAGAAAGCACCTCTTCCAGTGTCATCTTTGCGCTGTTATAAATGGTACAAATATCCTTTGTGTACTCCAGAAGTTTTGGATTTACCAGAGATCCTGCATAAATAACTACGTCTGCTTCTTCCAGATATTTCTTTCCTCTTACGGTGATCAGATCCGGTGCTCCGGAACCTGCTCCTACGAAATGAATCATGGCTTTCTCTCCTTTTTCACTATAATTTTTATTGTGCGGCAAAGTTTTATAATTCTTACTTTAATAAATTTTCACTTTGCCTACATTGGTTTTTTATTTACATTATCTTATTTTTCCTTCACAATGATCAACGAATAATAACCTGCATCATCTGGAATTTCTTCCACACTTCTGTATATTTTCTCATCTGGCATTCCGCAATTTTCAATCATCTCTGCCTTGTTTCCAGATGCTTTGATCTTTGCTTTTACTTCCTGCATTTTTTTGCCGGTTTTCATCAGAACCTTCGTTCCGGGAAGCTTCAATGCTTCTTCTATCTGATAGGAGGCAGGGATTACATGAAGCTGCTGGGATTTTTCCACCAGTCCTTCATTAAATCTGGCACTGACTGCACAAAAGGATGTAATGCCGCTGACAATTTCTGTGGCATATCCCAGCTGTTCCACACGTTTGTGTACATAAATATATGTAGAATATACGGTTGGGTCTCCCAGGGTGAGAAATACTACATTTTTTCCTTTCTCAAGCCATTCTGCAATTATTTTTGCTCCTTCATCATGAACTCGTTTCAGTTCTTCTCTGTCTTTGATCATGGGCATTGGCAGGGAAATCATCTGTTTGCTGTCAATTTCCGGGTACGCTCCTTTCATGATCCTGTATGCCACAGATTCTATTGGCTTTTCCCCTGGGAAAGCCAGTATATCTGCTTCCTTTGTAAGTCTTAAGGCCTTTAAAGTGATCAGCTCCGGATCCCCTGGGCCAACTCCTACGCCATATAATTTTCCTGTCATAGATCTCTCTTTCTGAAATAGTTTTTTAGCATAACTACTCTGTTTTTCATTTTTCTCTTATAAATTGAACAAATCTTTATTCGCCAAACGCCTTACAGCATACTTTCCATATCCAGAGCCTGTTTATATTTGAAGTTTAAGCATTTTATCCTGCTTCTGAATTTCCTGAATCAGTTCACCGGCATCTCTTGTTTTTCCCAGATATCCATATACATTGTTAAAAACAACCGCACCAAGCTTAATTTGTTCATAGGAACGGTGATCCAGATAAAACTGGATCTTCTCCATAATTTCTTTCATTGCAGGCTCTAAAAGGCCTTTTTCGTGCAAAACATCAAGGGCATCATCTGTGGTATTGCAATTCAGGATAGCTCTTGCTGTATCTCCATCCGCTCCCACTCTGAGGGCATTGGCTGCAAGCACTTCCATACGGGCATCTGCACTGTGGGAATGGGTGTTCATAATTCCTGCTGCTACCTTTACAAACTTGCCAATATGAGCCACAAACAGGATTCCTTTCACGCCCATATCCACGGCCATATCAATGGTTTCTCCCACATAATTGCTGCACTTGATATTTCGTTCGAAAGGCAACGTCATATGCTCGCGCAGATAATCTGCCCCATAGTTTCCCGGGGTCACAAGAAGGTACTTCTCACCCTGGGTAAAGTGCTGCTTCATTTCCACATGAATGCTTTCTACAAGAGCTTTTTCACTCATAGGCTCCACAATTCCGGAGGTTCCAAGAATGGAAATTCCCCCTGTGATTCCCAGTCTGGGATTGAAGGTCTTCTTGCCGATCTCTACACCTTCCGGGACAGAAATCACAACCTTCAGCCCACCCTCATAGTCATGGGAAACTGCAGCTTCTTCTGCTTCCCGAAGGATCATGGCACGAGGAACAGGATTGATCGCCGCTTCTCCCACTTTCTGGGAGAGCCCGGGTCTTGTAACTCTGCCTACGCCCACTCCTCCATCTATAACAATTCCGGCAGTATCCGTCTTCCACACTGTAGCATAAACAAGAATGCCATTTGTTGTGTCCGGATCATCTCCGGCATCTTTTTTCACTGCACAGGTAACCTGATTTTCACTGATCTGAATGTCATGCAGCTCCAGGTCAAGAAGGATTCCCTTGGGAGTCATAAGCGGTACAGATGTTAACTTTTCTTTTCCCAGAAGCATCAGGCAGGCGCCCTTACAGGCTGCTGCCGCGCAGGAACCTGTGGTATAGCCGAAACGCATTTTCTTCTGTCCGCGGATCACATAATAATCTTCCAATCCTGTCTTATGTTCCATGTTTCTTGCCTCCAAAGCTATAAGGAACCCGCTATGCGGGCTTCCGGAATTGTGACGGCCCATCTGTTACGTAAATAAAAGAAGCCCTGTCCTGACAACAAAGCTTCTTTCCTATCAGTCTTATCCCGGTTGCCGCAGGAAATCCTGTTTCTGAAAAAGCAACCAGTATCTGACTGTACAGTAACGGACTTGTGCAGGAATTACACCTGGCTTCCTGATCATGCTTTTCCCTGTTTTTATCCGTTACATTATATAATTTTGCCATTTAAAAGTCAATAAAAGGGGATAGCTTTCCTTATCTTTATGAACCATTTATGATAATGTCCTAATATACCATAAAGGAAAATGTCCCAATGTAGTATAATGCTTCCATCAACAG
>NZ_JBDGDM010000079.1:0-10628 GCF_040908885.1 Ruminococcus sp. RTP21358st1_G6_RTP21358_211008 | reverse complement strand
CTGCCTATATTTTAACACAATGAAAGGAACCTGCGAACAGATTCCTTTCCATTTTTTTCTTAAGTTTATGATGTTGATCTAAGCTGGTGGATGCGATTGATGTGGCAAAAGCGACAAAGCAAATTGTCATGCAGAATATAGTGATTGCCCTTGGAATTAAGAGTGTGTTCCTGATTCTTGGCGCTCTTGGTATTGCGGGAATGTGGGAAGCTGTATTTGGTGATGTAGGCGTTACCATAATTGCTGTTTTGAACGCAATGAGAATTTTGAAAAAATAGGAAATGAGGTGGGAATGTGAAACGAAAACTGATTCTGTTAGTTGTTACGATTGTTTTTCTTGTAGGTTTTGGTGTCATATTACATTCACCGCCTTCTATGATTGATGCAGTCACAGGAGCAACACCGAAGTCAAAAAAGGCGGCTCAAGCCTCCGCACAGTTGGAAGGCTCTTATGTTCTCGGTATTAATATGATGTCAGATGGTCTCGACAACGAGAACACCCGGAATAAATTAAAAGAATTGGCACTGGACGATTCGGAAACAAATGAAACAGATCTCATGAAAACGGACATTAGTTTTCGGTTATATGTATCTGAGACGGATTATCCGCTTGTCAGTTATGCTAAGAAACTCTGTGACAGGTTGAAACAGGCCGGTTTTTTCGTAGATCTGAAAGAGTACAGTAACACAATGATGCTATCAAGAGTGGTAAGTGGAAAGTATGATGTATTCCTGGCATCGGATGATTTTATTGACGTTACAACGCTAACACAGATGGACTATATGATCATGGACAGCGAAGAAATGAGGTGAGCGGGAATTTATGAGAAAATGGAATACGATTTTGTCTGTTTTAATGCTTCTCATTTTTATGATTCATGGAATCATGGGCAGCTTTATGCTGAACGGAGTTGGAAGTAGTGCAGGGAAACTTCTTGCATGGGTTGGTGTTGGTATTCTTGTTGTGCATACGGTGATTGGTGTCATCCTGACAGTTCAGAGTTTACAGACAGCGAAGCAATCAGGAAAAATGTATCTGAAACAAAACGTCATATTTTGGGCGAGACGAGCCAGTGGGATGGCAATAATGATTCTGCTGTTATTCCATATTGGCTTGTTTGGAAAGGTGCAGAATGGGACATATATTTTGTTCCCTTTTACAACGGTAAAGATGGTAACTCAGCTTTTGTTCGTAGCGGCAATCTTTGTCCATATTTTTATCAATATCCGCCCATTGCTCGTATCACTGGGAATCATCAGTTATAAAGAACGAAGGAGTGATATTTATTTGATCCTTTCGGTGCTTCTTCTTTTTATAGCGGGAGCGGTTATTTTATATTATATTGGGTGGCAATATCTATGAGTAAGACAATTGTTATTATAGGTGCTGGACTGGCAGGACTTTCAGCGGCTTTGCAGGCAGCGGAAAATGGATGCAATGTAAAACTGGTTTCCTTCCTTCCGTCAGAGCGGGCACAGTCTGTTATGGCGGAGGGCGGTATCAACGCAGCTTTGAATACAAAAGATGAAAACGACAGTCCCGAAGAACATTTTACAGATACAATAAAGGCAGCATGTGGTCTGGCAGATCCAAATGCAGTTTGGGGAATGACACAGGCAGCACCGGAGCTGGTGCACTGGCTGCTAAAACTTGGAGTTAAATTTAACATGAGTGGCTATGATGATGTGGATCTGCGGAATTTTGGCGGGCAGAAAAAGAAACGGACTGCTTTTGCACAGAGCGATACCGGGAAGCAGATCATGACAGCTATGATAGACGCTGTTCGCAGGAAAGAAGCATCTGGTATGGTAGAACGGTTCAGCCATCATTCTTTCCTAACACTTCGTCTGTGTGGCAATATTTGTTGTGGCTGCGTAATCAGGGATGAATACAGTCAGGAGACTGTGGAATTACCGGGGAATGCGGTTATTGTTGCCACCGGTGGTATGCACGGATTGTTTGGAAATACAACGGGTTCGCTGAGCAATACAGGAGAAGTCACCGCAGAATTGTTCCGGCTTGGTGTTCCTCTGGCAAATGGCGAGATGATCCAGTACCATCCGACAACTGTGAAATGTGGTGGAAAACGCATGCTCATCAGCGAGGCGGCCAGAGGGGAAGGTGGCAGGTTGTTTGCCATGAAAGATGGAAAACAATGGTATTTCATGGAGGAAAAATACCCGGAGCTTGGAAATCTGATGCCACGAGATATTACCGCCAGAGAAATATGGAAGGTCAGCCATGGATCCGAGGTATTTCTTGATATGACGGAAATATCGAAGGAGGTCATTTCAAATAAGCTGTCTGGCTTAGCAGATGACTGCATGACATATCTGCATAAGGATATCCGGAAGGAACCGGTGCCTGTTTTGCCAGGAATCCACTACTTCATGGGTGGTATTCTTGTGGATGAACAGCACAGAACGTCGATTCAGAATCTTTATGCTGCCGGGGAATGCTGTGCCCAATATCATGGTGCAAACCGTCTGGGTGGTAATTCCCTGTTGGGCGCATTGTACGGAGGACGTGTTGCGGCAAAATCAGCATGCGAACAGGCAGATGTAGTAGATCTATCTTGTGCGACACAGATAGATTTTCCACCAACGTCTCAAATTTCAGAAATAAAGCAATTAAACAAAGTGATGCAGGATACTATGGGCGTTGTCAGAAATGAGAATACGTTGTTAAATGGGATTCAAACGGTACAAGCGCTGACAGGAAATCTTCCATTGCTTGGCATGGCAGTTCTAAAGAGTGCTCTTGCAAGAAAAGAAAGCCGTGGTGCACACTGGCGGGAGGATTATCCGAAGAGCAATGACGATGATTACCTTAAAACAACGGTAGCCAGATTTGATGGAAAGCAGATACAGATTTCCTTTGTACCTGTTCCAGAAAGGCGGTGATTCACTTGGTATATAAAATAAGAATCAGGCGGCAGGAGAGTCAGAAATCAGACAGTTATTGGCAGGAATTTGAGTTTGACGGAAGCAAAAACAGCTCTGTTGCCAATGTTCTAAAGGAATTGAACAGTAGAACACCTTTGAAAGATGATTCAGGGAATATAGTTACTCCCATCAGCTGGGAATGTAGCTGTATGGTGCGAAAATGTGGGGCTTGCGCCATGCTGATTAACGAACGTCCGAGGCTGGCATGCTCTACATTTCTACATACGTTAAAAGGTTCTACAATCACCTTGGAACCTTTAAGCAAATTTCCGCTTGTAAGAGATTTGATCGTTGACCGGTCAATTCTGTTTGAAAATTTGAAAAAACTGAACCTTTGGCTTGAAAGTGAAGCTTATATGAATCCGTGGACACATGAACCGAGATACCAGTCGGCACGCTGTCTGATGTGTGGCTGTTGCCTTGAAGTGTGTCCTAACTTCTCTGCAAATGGGACTTTCGCAGGCACTGTTGCTGCAGTCAACGCATTTCGGATTCTGAATGAAGAACAGGAAAGCACTCATTTGAATGAGATTTCTGCTGAATATAAGAAGAGATTTTTTGAAGGATGCGGGAAGTCGTTATCTTGTCATGATATTTGTCCGATTGGTCTGCCTGTGGAAGAACTGCTTGTAAGGTCGAATGCAGCGGCTGTTTGGGGCAAATAAAATGGATGATAAAAGCTATAATGAATGTATGAAGAGAATCAAAAACTTGATTCTCTTTTTTAAAATGCATACATTGACAAATATCTATGTATATATTATATTGAACATAGACAATGATCAATGTGATGTGTCAATATGAATGCAATGGATGTGGCTTTGATATGCAAGGCTTTGGGCGATGCGAACCGGCTGGAAATTGTACAGATGCTGTCGGATGGAGAAAAGTGCGGGTGTAAACTTTTGGAAAGATTTGAAATTACCCAGCCAACTTTATCCCATCATATGAAGATACTGGTAGGATGCGGCCTTGTGAATGATCGTAAGGAAGGAAAATGGCATCACTATTCTTTGAATTGTGAGACATTGATGAATTACAAACACTTTATAGAATCCCTTACTTGCCTTGGATGCGGTGACGGGGATTGTTGTAAATAATTTAAGGAGAGCAGATATCATGAAAAAAGAATCAAATTCAGGAATTAGTTTTTTCCAGCGTTACCTGACTGTAACCTGCCAAACATCAATCTGGGGCAGTTGCAGATAATTCTCGCAGCAGCGGGCTTACTTTCTGTATTAGCAACGGTTAGCTGTATGTTGTTCCTGTCTGCAAAATGTAAAGACACATTGACAGTTTTGCTGATCTCTATCGTAGTTCTTCTCATGCCGCTTTTTGCTTATGTGGCGATGGGAGCAACATGGCTCTCTACCATACTTCCATCTGCCGGAATTGGTATGCAGAACAATTTCCTTTATCAGCTTGCAAATTTCAATTATCTGAATATCGGTGGAATGAGTTTCTGGACACCGCATGTTATTTTGATTTCGGCAGGAATTGAATTATTTGTGTTTACATTCTTGGCGATTCATTCCTATTGCAGACATCAGGTAGCATAAAAGAAGTTCAAAATAGAATGAATTGATTATCTGCCGCATGACGGCAAAAGAAAAACCAGACAATTTAGAACGGCGACTTTGATTTTCAGAGCCGCCGTTTCTTTGCGTTTATACAAACCTATGATGAATTTTCCGGAAATATTGTAGCTAATAGTTATTTAAACTGTTGTATTTGTTTAAAAATTAAAAAATATCTAATGATTCTTCCGCATCTACCCACATCTGCAAATTTCCATCAAGATATAATCTTGCATATTCAAGAGGATCATCAATGGCGAGTGCGTTTAATGCACAGTCTGATCCTGATGTGGTTTTTAAGTCCTTTTCAGCTTCCCAACAGTCAATGCGGAGCATATAGCCAACAGAGGTATAAACATCAATACTGTTGCGCTTGGGATTGTATTCTGCAAATATTGTTCTCATCGTATCAAATCTCCTTATCGTTAAATCAATCATTTGTTGCAAAAATCAGAAGCATTTCAATCAGTTCACCATGTCACTTTTATTTTGTGTTATACTGTTTTATAGGATTTTCTTGCCCTTGTATTTGCCCTTATCAGAGTTCGTAAACACTGGTGGGACAATATAACACAAGGGAAACAATAAGGGAAAGCTCACCAGTGATAAATTCAGTGTTTTCAAGGGTTTGCGGAGAATTTAATAACAAAATATAACAGTTATTAAATCTCTTAAAACAGGTGAAATCTCAATCGGAATTGCTAAACGCAGATCCTTTCAAGATGGTTCCTCAGAATCACAAGCGAGTATTCCAAACGTATTTCAAAGCGAAGTTATAGATTAAAACTTTGAGTAAGGTGAAAGAACAGCAATATGATGAATGAGTTGTTCGAAGTTCTCCTTGCTCCAAAAACGGGGATGAACGAATCCATGCATAACTCTGTTTCGCCCGTTTTCATCGTTGTTTACTTTTACATATTTGAAATATTTCTTTGTTTCTTCCAGAACCTTGACATATTCCTGATTATTTTGATTTTCTGCTATTGCCAAAGAAATCAACTTCATGCCAACATTGACCTTAACTGGTTGCCCATTACGATCGAATAAAGGAAGTCCATAGTCGGAGGTTGTAGTTCTAATCAGTTCTTCCAAATAGGAATACGCAAAGGGCGTAAGTACGGAGAAGGAATCAGGGAATTTCTCGTATATTCTTTGCACTTCTCCCCAATCAGGAGCCCAGTTCCAAAAATGTGCGTAATCTATTATTTGATTGAAATCTTCTTGCAGTGCCATAGAATGACCTCCTTCTTATATTGAAATGTATAATTTTATTGTAGCACGATTGGCTGTGGATTCAATATCACTTATGAGATAGCTGTGTTTTTCATGGATACAGCTTTTTCATGGGCTACAGTAGGATTATACAATACATTTACAAGAAGTATGAATATTGCAAAGGGAAGAGGTATAGATTTTAATTTTGCTGATGGCATGATCTGTGACTGGAAAAATGAAAGGGAATATAGGTTGTTGGGGTATATCTCACACATGAGTGAAAACATAGCGGATGGTTACCTACAATGATTTCATTAAGGATATGACCATCATAAGCAAAAAAGTACAGAGACGTATAACTGTATAATATACTTCTCTGCACTTTTTAGCTTATGAGATATATTTATTTTTCCTTATTTTCTGGTGGAACGTACTCCAACAGATCCTCGATCTTACAATTCAATGCACAGCACAACCTGGCTAAAACAGCGGTATCCAGCCGTGTTACCGTTCCTTTACAAAACTGGTTGAGTTGGGTCCTTTGCATTTCGGCGCGGTGAGCCAATTTGTTCTTACTGATGTTTTGCTTTTCTATCATTTCATCCAATTTAATCCGGATAGTTCCATAATTACGATCTTCCATATACCATTACCCTCAACTACAATATTATTCAGAGATTGTAAGTATAGGATAACTAATATATAATTGAATTATAAGTTGTAGAATCTCTACTGTAATTACTTGCACGCACTTATTCCAATGGGAGGAAATTTTGATTATGGAAAAAAGTTTATTCAACGAATTGACCTTGGAGCAAAAACAAAAATTACTGACATTGCCGGCAGAATTGAAACATTTCACTCAGACT
Organism: Ruminococcus sp. RTP21358st1_G6_RTP21358_211008; assembly: GCF_040908885.1. Taxonomy (NCBI): domain Bacteria; kingdom Bacillati; phylum Bacillota; class Clostridia; order Eubacteriales; family Oscillospiraceae; genus Ruminococcus; species Ruminococcus sp. RTP21358st1_G6_RTP21358_211008. Next base: position 4,021 of record NZ_JBDGDM010000079.1, on the reverse strand, counting down.
CAATGGGCTGCAATATACGGGATCGTACCTATGACACAAGAACTTTTTGATAGTATTCAGTTGTAACGTTTGAAAGCAGGAGAGGAACTGGAATCTGCTGCCCTGGATACATTTCTGAAATCCCCTGAGTTTGCCCTTAATTACAGCAGTCGGCTCGAAAGTGCCTTAATCACTTCAAATACTATCTCTTCTGACGATGCAGAAGAAAATTTTAAGCAATTATATAAAAAAATGCGGCATTCTATATATGAGAAATTTCAATATGATATAGGCGCATAAGCTAAGAGAAATCAGGAATTTAAAAATTCTGACCTTCTTGTAAACATTTTGTCACATACGACATTATCTTATATAAAAAGACAGAGAACCCTCTTATATAATTACGTTTTGCCATATACCTAGATAATAAGAGAGTTCCCCGAATAATATTTTATCTATATTATTACTCATTCAGCTCTTCAAAGAAATCATTAAACTCACATTCAAAGATTTCCTTCATGGCCACCAGTTCGCTTACTTTAATATTCATCCGATTTGTTTCCAGCTTCGCATAGGTACTTTTGGAGATCTGGATCCCCATGAGATTCATTTTGGCAATCACTTGATCCTGTGTAAGCTTTCGGCTATACCGTATTTTCTGTATGTTCCCGCCAATGTTCATATCCGGTCTGAGTTTCTGCATGATATTCCCTACCTTCATCAATAATTCGTTATTAAGAAACTTTTGTATTGATAATAGCCGAGAAACTTCATATAATGTTTCGTGATAAAGAAATATTTCATGTAAAAAAATCACAAAGGAGAAAATGAATCAATGCAAAAACAAACCAAAACCCCCGTCTTCCAAAACAGTGACGGCACCTGGGGACACCTTACCAAAACCGTAAATCCACTTATCTACACCATCGAGTATGGCCGTCATACCGGGTTTTCATCCCGGGAAGAAGCAGAAGAGAGTTACCAGCGTTCCCTGGCTTCTTACCAGGACCAGCTGTCTAAACTGAAAAAAGAGCGGGATATGCCTTTTACCTTTTCGGAATATCTGGATTACTGGCTGAATGATGTGTGTGCTCAGGGTTCTAATGGCAGCCGTACACTGGTTCAAAAGCAATGGACCATAAACCTGATTATCCAGCCTCATCTGCATAAGGATATTCTTTTGGGATGTGTCACTCCCGATTACCTCAATAAGGTTCTGGAATCCTGCCAGGCTTACTGCTGCAACGGAGGCTATTATGCATATAAGCTGCTGCATAGTGCTTTGAAACACGCCCGCGTAAACAACTGTCTTCCGGATATAGATTTCCAGCAGATCCGGCACTATCCGGAGCCTCCCGGAAATCCGGTTTTCTATACCCCGAAACAGCTTCGCACATTCCTGACTGCCGCTTCCAATTCCAACCATTACCTGGAGATTCAACTGGCTCTTTTCTGTGGCCTGACACCCGGGGAAATCCTCGGACTGAAGTATTCGGATTTCAAGCAACAGGAACAGATCATCACAATCCAGAGGATCTGTACCTTGAACGATTCCGGGAAGAACTGCCAGTTAAAAAAACTGGAAGGGACCAAACAGAACCGAAGCTTAAAAATTCCGTCTTTTTTATTTTCGGAACTTTCTGCCCGGCGGAAAGAAAACAGGAAACTCCTGACAAAATATCCATCAGCTACAGGCTATAAATCTTATCTTTGTCTTGGCCCCACAGCAAAGATAAAGTCTGTTTCTACATTAGGAGCTGCTTTAAAAATGATCACCACAGAAGCGGGGCTTCCAAGACTGAACATGCGTGATCTGAGATATATGTTCGCCCGTTTTCTTCTCGAACAGGATTTTTCCCTTGAAGCAGTCTCTGGTATCCTTGGCCACACAAAACAGACTACAACACTGGCATTTTGCAACAGGATTCCATGTACGGATCCTGAAGTTGGTGCTGTCGTTGCAGGTTCCCTGGATCCGGTCCTTGGCGCTGGAAAAAAGGAGGGAAAAAACCTGTGAAAAAGAATGAACCCTATCTCCAGATGCCGGTAAAGGAAACCTTCCTTTATGGCAGGCTCATCTCCGGGAAATCCCTTGGTGACGTTATATACATAAAAGCCAGACGAAAATACTGTTTCCGTCTTTTACTTGTTTTTGAGTCCGGCGATGTGAAAATGGTACAGCGGACCACCTCTTCCAACAAGCAGCTGGCCCGCCAGGAAAGGGATGAGGCCCTCATGGAAATCGCAAACGGCAATTTCATCCCTTTTTCTTATACCGTGAAAGAGTTTTATGATTTCTGGTTTTACCATCATATGCTCGGACAAAAAAGGATCACTTATAATACCTACAACGCTTACCGGAATATCATAGAAAACTACCTGCTTCCCAAACTCGGCCATAAGAAGCTGGATGCGCTGCAGAGAAGAGACCTGGTAAAGGCATTGTCTGGTATTCCCCATCCGGGAGTATTAAGAACTGCGGCGGGTGTCGTCACGGCTTCCCTTTGCTATGCGCGGAAACACAACTATCTTTCCAGAGATATCTATACCGGGATCTCTTCCGAAGTAAAACAGCCATGCCAGAAGAAAAAAGTGGATACCCGGCAGCAGGTTTATACCGTGGAACAAGCTGCCCATCTTTTATATCTGTGTAAACAGCAGGAACCCATGATTTATCTGCCCATGCTCCTTGCCGTCACTGCCGGCCTGCGGATTTCTGAGATCACCGGACTCCGGTACAGCGATATTGATTTCCTTGGCAAGAAACTTTTTGTGGAACGCCAGCTTGGAAAGGACCTGTACATGGAAGTGGCGCAGGAGAGCAGACCGGTACTGTGCAGTGAACTTCCGCTGAAAACCCAAAACAGCAAAAGGACAGTGGTACTGGCTGATTTTGTCCTGGATGAGATTCTCCTGGAACGGCAGCGCTACGAAAAACGCAAAGCTTCTGATCCAGAGTTCCTGGATCTGGGCTACATCTGCTGCCATGAAAATGGGCAATGCCATAACCGCAGTTTTTATATCAAACCTTATAACCGCCTGATGGAACAGAGCGGGATCTCCCGGCTTCCCTGGAGGAAATTCCGGAATACCTATGCCACAATCCTTGCCCAGTACCAGGTCAACATGAAAACGATCTCTAAATGTCTTGGACATTACAGCCCGGATTTTACCAGCAGGATCTATGTAGCCTCCCAGAAACAGGAAACCTATGATATCTCAAAGATAATCGAAGAGTATGTGTTGGCCCATCATCTTTTATCGAAGGAACAGGGCTGCGTGGAACCGAAAAGGCAGTGCAATGTGGAACAGAAACCCTACCAGCTTCCCGATGCTCATGCTTATTGGAATTATTTTTATGATTAAAATCAGCTTTACATTTTATAATAAAATATCTCAGGAAACGGAACGTTTACAGTTAAAATCTCTCCCTGGATATCCGCGATCTGCTGGCAGAGGTTCAGCATCCGGTAAGGATTTGCATATCCGAAAAGTTTCATGATCTTATCAAACTGTTTTTCCCTTTTGATAAGATCTGCGAGATACATATATCTGAGGTCTCCAAGGGAGATGCGGGGCAGGCCATAGGACTGTGTGATCTTTTTCAGTCTGGTATTCAGTGTGGGAAGCGTCTTGACTTTTCCATATGGACCAAGGCACAGGGCGCCTTCTTCGGCCAGTCCGGGATATCTCAGAAGAATGCCCTCATTCAGATATCTCCGTTCCCTGATCTCATCAAATAAAAATTCCGGAACAGGCACAGTACGGTAATTACTGTCTGAACGGAGCTTTCTGCCACTGTATTTGAGACTCTGACTATTATCACCCCCATTCCTGTCAGCAGACACATAATTCCGTGCATGCAGCCCGCAGATCGTTACCGTGCCTGCCTCCAGATCGAAGCTGTCATATTTAAGTCCAAGGATTTCCCCGGGTTTCAGCCCGCAGTAAAGCGCCAGGGCATATTCCAGATAGTGGGAGGTGTTGTCTTTCTTTGCAGCTGATAATAAGCAGGTAAGCTGTTCCGGTGTATAAAGGACAG
>NZ_JBDGDM010000078.1:0-10936 GCF_040908885.1 Ruminococcus sp. RTP21358st1_G6_RTP21358_211008 | reverse complement strand
CTGCCAGTCAGTAGTCTTATTGTACTCTGAGGTATTTTCAATTTTCAACATCTACGTTTTTTATTATACAGGAAGCTTCTTTTATCATATTGTCTCTTTTGCCAGGGTGTCAAATTTATCGTTTTTATTTTTTGCAGACGTTCCCATGCTTTAATTATATTTCCATCTGACTCTGTGTTTTTAATCACATACTTTAGCTGCTTGTCATTCTTCATATATGAGTAGATAAAAATCGCTATAGTTACAACTATTACTGTCAGCAATAGCAGCGGGAAAACCTTCCTTATCCGCAACGCACCAAGATACTCATTCCACTGAAAAAATTTAGAATCTATCAATGCAGCAATTGCACACACACAAACAATAAGACACTTCCGAAAATACTTGGGGAGATTATTTTTACGGATAAATCGAATTGCGGACACAGCCACAACAAAAACAAATGCAGCAATAAGCCAATTATCTCCAAAAGTAATTTTAATAATTTCTTCTGTAACTCTATTATTCACAATCACTCCCCCTAATTCTTCCCATTCCAAGTAATACACTTTCTTTCATTATTTATCTTTTGAGTCTTTACGACTACTGCAATTTTCAAAAACAGCATAATATCATCCCACTTAGCATTCACAACTAAGTGAGACTTTTGGAATCAGCCTTATCTGTTCAGTTTTTCTCAATATATTTAATGGTCCCAACTTTTTCGCAAAAATTGGAACCATCAAATACATATTTCACCTATATTCACTTTTAAACTCCTTTTCTTTGTTCTCTTTATGAGCATGGGTGATTTGACTTGCGTCAAACAGGAGTCCCCCTTTTAGTGGAAACACATATTTAACACTATTCTCTGCTCTTTAAAGCAGTTTACTCAAAATCATATACTACGTGCCCTATTTTCTTTTTACAATATTTTCAAGAACTTCAGCAATTGTTTTTAAGCTCCTTGTTATATATTCCTCTGTCTTCGACCTGGCCTGGGATTTAATCTCTGCCATCTCCTTCTTGTATCGCAACAAAGCAATAAAAAACACATAGCCAACACTTGCAACAACTACTAGCATCTGAAACCATGCAGGTAATTTCACTACAATCTTGCCAACTTCTACAACAGCTACTGCTATTGCATCGCATACCTTACCTAAAGGATCACTAAGGGGAACTACTCATACTCACACCTCCTATCTTTAGTGTTGTGCATTTTTACAATTATTATTGTACGCTCTACTTATTTCTTTGTCAAGAGAGTGTTAAATTTTTTAAATCAGTTTTTTGTATTAATCATTTTCACTAATATAAAAATTTTATCGAAATAATTTAATACATATTTCACAATAACCATTTGATATAAATATATAAATATGATATTATTAAATTACTTAATAATACAACTATTGTATCTAGCATAAATATGGAGAAAAATATGGAGAAATTAATATCACAGCTAAAAGCTCAAAATAAACTCATCAATATTGTCCGCTGTCAGCCGAAGATTTCAAAAACAGCATTATCTGAATACCTGAAAGTCTCCTGGCCTACAGTATCAACCAATATTGAAGCTTTAAAAAAATCCGGCATCTTTGATCCAGACGAGGGACTAGCCATTAATGGGGAATTTGCCTATATGGTAGGTTTATCTGTAGGATCAGCACAAATTAAGTTATCCATCATTGACATGAACTTTTTGCCCATTTCTGCAGATTTTTTTTCCAAATTGATTCAAGACCTAAATCTGTTTGAAGAAGCCAGAAGTTATATGTTGGAAAAAAATAAACCGATTAGTAATTACATCTTTTTCCCAACTCCTGATAACTTATTTGAATTACAACAAAAATTAGATTCTATTATTGCCGATATTATTAAAATAGTAGAAAATCAAGACAGTTATCATATGAATATTATTTCACTTGGAATAGCTTTTACTGGTGCTATAGATAATGTTGGTAAAAAAATTGTCCGGTCGCATAATCTGGAATATCTTTCAGACAGACCCCTAAATACAATTATTTACCCCAACCGTTTAGATTTCTTTGAGCAAAAAGGTATCAATCTTTACATTGATAATAATTCCAATGCCTCTGTCGTAGCAGAAAAATATAATATGTACAATCCAGACAGTACCAATTATAAATATCGAAATAAAAAAAATATGATGATCCTGTATCTCGGTGCAGGCACTGGCGCTGGTCTGATTTTTAACAACGCCTTGTATCATGGTGCTACTAATCTGGCAGGTGAAGTCGGTCATATAGAACTGCCGCCTTATCCTAATCAAAACTTCAAAGCAATAGAGCCATGCTGTTCCTGCGGTAGTTGTGAATGCCTCGATTATAGAATTCGAAATGATGTTTTTGAAATGACCAAAAAAGAATTTTCAGAATTAAGTTCCAAAGAAATTAAGGATTACTTAATTAATCATCCAGAAAAATTTGAGATTTTCACTTATTACATAGGTAAAATTATAAACTTACTGGTTAACCTGTTAAATCCGGATCTTATTATTTTTACAGGAAAATTCAAAGAAGTGGCTGATTATATGTGGCCTTTATTATATAAGCAAATTGCCACTAATAAACTTTCCTACATCGCCAATGCCTGCGAATTTAAAACCTCTAACCTAGGTGCCACCTCCCCGGCCATCGGAATCGCAATTTGCGCATATTTCGATAAAATCGGAGAAGCTATTGACTGGCAGTTTTAATATAATTATTCAAACACCATTACGCGGATAAGATCACCTTGGATCAGCTTTCATCAAAATATTTTATTAACAAATTTTATTACGCGGAGTTTTAAAGATCAATTTGTTCTTCCCGTCAACAGCTACCTAATTCAAATCCGTGTCACACATGCCAAGCAACTGCTCCGCTTCACAGACCTTTCCGTTGAAAAAACAGGCCAGGAATGCGGCATGAACGACGCCAATTATTTTTCCAGGATTTTAAGAAAACAGAAGGGATTGCACCGAGGGAGTATCGGAGAATGTGAGATATGGAGCGACTGCAAAAGTATTTAATAACTCTAAAAAATTCGCGATTCAGTCGTTGCTATAGACTAAGAAAAGCGCTATACTTTAATTAACAAATTATACTCAAAGGAGGCGAATCTCTATGAGTGAAAGACAGCTCGACATTGCTGACATGCAGTGCTGGGTATTCCGTATGGCTCAATCCAAATGGAAAATGTCCTCCAGCAACTGCACTGAACTATTCAGAAAATACGATATCCTTGGTTTTATCGCTGAATGCTACGACATTCTTCATTTAAATGGTTATTCCTGTGTGCTTCACGATGTGGAGACCTTGTTAAAGAATCGAGGTGTAACCTTATGATAGAATTACAGGATGGAATACTTCTATATCACGGCAGTTACATTGGCATCCCAGAGATTGACCTGAACCGCTGTTTTGGTGGACTTGATTTTGGTCGCGGATTTTATCTTACTTCATCTTACGAGCAGGCATACAATTACGTCCATCTTTCCACCAGAAAAGCCATACGCATTGGTAGTGTTCCAGAAAATTTCAATCCTGAAGATGGTCAAATATCTGTCTATAAGTTCCACTATGATCCGAATATACTGGCATACTGTTTTCAGGGAGCAACCATCGAATGGCTCCACTTTGTAGCTGCAAACCGAAAAAAAGATTTGTTTCCACAACTTCTGAAAAAGTATAGCACAATTGATATCATCGGTGGCAAAATTGCAGACGATCAAACAGCTCGTACCTTACAGCGTTATATCAGCGGAGTTGATTTTGGTATTCCTGGAACACCAGAAGCCGATAAAATCACCATAAAAAAATTAATCCCCAATCGCTTAAAAGATCAATTTTGCTTCCGCACCCAGGATGCCATTAACCATCTTGAATTTATAAGGAGTGACCGCTATGGAGACATCAAACTATAACTTCACCGATTCACAAAAAGAAAGCTGTGCTGTTAGTCTTATGCGTGATACCGTCGAAGCTCTCTCTCTGCGCGATAATATTTCGTATGAGGAAGCACTGCTTCGCTTCACCAGTTCAAAGATATATAGCGCACTCTTCGACTACGATACCGGCATTTGGAGAGAAAGTCCGGATTATCTTTTGAATCTTTATGATTATTGCAATTCTCAAAAGACGGCATAGTATCGTCCCACTTGGTCTTCATGACTAAGTGGGATTTTTTAACACCTATTCCCTCATAATATCCCTGATAAAATTATCCGCCTCCACAACCCTTCTCACATTTTTCTCTCTTGAATCACAAATAGTCACCTGACTATTCTCGTATTTCAAACTTACAAAGGATCCATCAGTCCTATAAATAGTCATATGCTCTTCCGGGCGGTTCAGTGTCTCTATAAGATTTTTCATTTTTTTAATTCGCGTATATTCAGAGTCCGTCATAAATAATTCAATCCTCGAAAATGCACGATTTTTCTTTAATGGTGTCTTTCTCCAAGATCCATTTTTATTCAATAAGTGGTCTTCACATTTCTACACTTAAACCACTGTCAATCTTCATCTCATCCTCAAATACCTCTTCTAACATACAAATATTTGCTAAAATCATCCCCCATAATACAATCTGCACCCATATATTATCATTATCTATATACATTTTTAATGATATTTTCCGCTCTTCTTCACTTATCCACATTAAAGAAGCTATAGTGGGCGAGCAGTATTCTGTATCTTTTTTATAATCGTATTTTATCAAAAAATCCCTAATATTCATTGCTATAGGATTCTTTAAATATTTTTCTCCAAATGTGATAAAACAATATTCATATGCCATTTTCAACATAGTTGGAAATGCATACAGCAAATACTGTGATCTCATTTCCTCTGGAAATTCCACAAATTCAACGTGCGGAATTTTATGCTCATTAAAATCAATCCTATTTTCCAGAAGCTCTTTTTCTGTTACTGGATTCATACCATTTTCGTTCAGCTTACTATTCACATATGACGCAAACCCTTTTCTTGGACCTACAATCAATTTTTCTTTATTACATTCTAATACCTGGTGCTTTGCACGAAACCCATTAATTTTTCCCTCTTTGTCGACTTTCAACTCGCCAACAATCGACGTATCTGCATATTTTACTTCGATTCCTTTAAATGGATTGGGAATTCCATTTTTCCCTCTAATTTTGAATTTGTATCTCATATATTTTGTTATACTCTGGTTTAAAAGAGAAGCATCTACCCTCGTCCCAAGGGAGGAATTACAGGAAGTACATACATTCAAACATATATCCTTGTCGCCTTTTCCACCAAGCGCTTCCAAAATAATATGTTCACGATTAAATTCTTTATCCTCTTTCCACTCCATACAAAATATACATTGCTTCATTTTTATCTTCCTCGTATCGTTGATCTTGTGCATGTTTATGTTTCTGGTGCTCGTAAGCACGGCGGCATATTGGACAATACTCTGGAAAATCATTCTTATATATGCCTCCAAATATATCCACTTTCGTCATTTATTCCGTATGCTCTCCAATATACGAATGTACTATTTTTTCAAAATAATCTTTTTCTCCGGTAAACTGCATATTTTCAGTTGCTTGATATTCCCGTAGCACTTCAAAAACACTCTTATATCGTCTAGCCCCATTTTCACTTGTAATGAGCCTACTCACAATATTATCGAATTTAACTCTATCTTTTTTATACGTAGTTAAAAACATTTCTAGTTCTTCTATTGTCATAACATAACAATTTGAATCTTTCTCAAATAACTCTGGTAATGAAGAAATTATCATCTGCGTATTCGAAGGCATACTCTCATATAACAAAAAAATCTTTATTACTGGTTTATCGCCTTTATATTCTAATTCTGAGTTTTTCAATTGATTGTATGCTTTTTCTATATTTCTCTTATAAAATATATCAATCAGATCAACATTAGGTGTCTGCTGCTTTGCTCCAATTCCCAACATTCCGGACTTTAATTCAAATATAAATACAGCTTTTTCAAACTCAACATAATAATCTGCACTTTTTTTCTTATTTTCAGGAATTTTATGCCAAAAACCATTTTTGAGATATTCTCCCATCAATTCTTCGAAGTAATCTTCAAACATTTCACCAAACGCATTTACAAAAACTTGCCCCTTCTGGTTATTGTGGTAATAATCCCTAATCAGCCAGTATAGTCCATCAGCTAGCATCATTTGAACCAAATAAATGCTTACCGCAAGCTTTTCTCTTTTCTTCTGAGTAATAACAAATGGTTTACTGTAAAAGATCTGTTTTCCCAATGGCGATTTTCTGACTTGTTCATAGGTTACAGAATAATAATCAATAATCCGCTCTATATTATTCTTTGTTAAAATCCTTTCATCTTTTTTTCTATATACTTTTTCGGGTAAACTCAAAGGAAATGGACAATTGTAACATAACCACAAAACAGCCCACTCCAATGCCAGAGTTTCTTCTACAGTAAATTCAAAAATTTCTTTTGTAATCATATTGGCATCTACAAGCCCATCCCTGTTAATACTAAGTGAACCAATAAGAATGTGATAATTACGATTAAAATTCTGGTATACCCATTCAGGATTTTCATACTTGAACTGCTCATAGCTCATACCCATTACATATTTATGTAAATCCGGCAATCTCGCATTTTTTAGATACTCACTTCCAGAATATTTGTTTTCATATCCTCTATAAAGGTTAACCCCTATTCCAGCCATTTCCTCTGTCATTATATTTTTTCTATAATCATTTGCATTTATAATTGAAAGATATGCCATATTAGGGATATCCCACGCAAGTAACATCACGTTTGTAGTTCTGCGAAAGAAGCCATATTGAAAAGATTCCAAAGGAAACATCATAGAACATCCAAATTTTTTTGAGCTGTGTATGTGCTCTTTATATATTTCAATAGATTTTTGAGAAAAGAAATATATAAAATCTCTAGTTGAATATGTTTTTACAAATGATTCAAAATCTTTCAAAGTCTCCTCCTTATTCCACCTTTTTCAATTCTTTACTCAACTCAGATGCATAGTATTTTATATGATTCACATCCAGACCAAACGCATTTAATATTGTTTTCTGATTAGCTGTTACTGCATGATCCAGCCTGTATATATTATCCAGTTGACGCACCATTTCTATCTTTTCAAGTTCCTTCAACGCTGCCGGAACTGTCATATAATTCGGCTTCTTTTCCAGATTTTTCATCTCCTCTTTCAGCTTCGTATACATCTTACAGCGCAGTATCATCGCCACAAACTCAACAAAGATCTTAGCCCTTTCTGACTCTTCTGAATACACCCGGATGCTCTTATTTCCAAGATAGGATTTATCTCCCCGGAAAAGTTTTTCTGATGTATCATGGCTCTTATACAACTCGATTGCTTCTTTTGCGCTCATCTTTTCCGATGTGATTATACAGAAATATCCTGCCAGATCCAGTTCCCTTTCCACCACACTGCAGCGCTCTTCCGACAGTACAAATGCCTGTGTTTTTTCATCATAATGAAGATTAAAATACTTCTCAAACCCTGGCCCGAATTCTTTTACTTTATTCTGATATTTCTTAAGGTACAATGTCATCTGGTTGAGCCTGTTTTCAATCCCGGCACGCTCTGCACTTTCTTTGGAAATGCTGTGGTACAGATGAAAATACCGTTCTTTTTTATCACCCGCATAAAGCCTGTGCTTCACGGTCTTCCCATATACTCCATACTCATAGATGTTATTCACGCGCTTACTTTCAAAAGTTCCCTTGTGTTCCAAAACCAGTTCATTCACCAGCGAAGCCATTCCCTTCACCATGATCACGAAGCTGTACCCGCATTTATCCATATATTGTATATTTTCACTGCTGAAATAACCCCTGTCCAAAATAAAGCCAATCTTCTTATAGCCATATCCAAAAGCTTTGTCCAACATGAACTGAAGCTGTGAGATATCGTTCAGACTTCCGGGATATTTCTCGTAAAATAATGGTTCCTGGTTATGTGTATCATATGCAACCGCATAGTTAAATACAGGCTGTCCCACATCTACTTTCGGATGTCCGAATTCCACCATTTCAATGTCTCCAGCCTGGCAGTTTTTGTTCGTGGAATCGTAGGAAATATATATTTTTTCGCGATGGTTTCTGGTCTCATTCCAGGAGTTTAAGAACCCAATACTCTGGTCATCCGTTACGGAATTCAGGAAATCTGAGACAGTAGAATCGCTGTATTGTTTCATTCCATTTGTAAAAAGAGGATGGTTATATGTATAATCCGGATAGTACTGGGCAGCATTGTTTTCTGCAATGATTGAGTATACCGCCAGATCAAGAAAAAGTCCCAGATCACGCTGTTCAAAATACCCCCCAAGGAGCTCGACCAGGTTGTATTCTTCTATAATTTTACGCAATACAAAATATGCTCCCACGCGCAGGCAGCTGCTTCTGGATGTCCTGTTTTTTGTCTCTGGAAGCTCTGCATCAGGAAAATATTTTAGGAAATTTTGATTTGGCTGCATCAGTTCCGGGTCTGTTTCAGACAGCTTTCCTATCGTTACTCTTTTTGGAAAAGTATACTGCCTTACCGGGTCATAGATCCGGTCATATTCGAACTCAATATATACAACATCTTTCTTTTTCCTACGTGTAATCTTTCCCGGTACGAATGGTATTTTTACTAAAAAATCCAGATACATTAGGTTCCTCCTTTTAGGCGGTATTCCGCCTAAAATAATTATACCATATATCCCGGTCTCCTGCAAGCAGAACCCGCAGAAAATCGGGATTTTTTCAATTTTTTATTCTCTTAATTTTGTTTAGGTGGAACTTTTTCTGGAAGTCCACAATTTTCTATCCTCTTAATTTTGTTTAGGTGGAACTTTTTCTGGAAGTTCACATGCAAGCAAAATCGCGTGCAAAACGCCGGATTTTCAATATTTTTTTCCTCATCAGCCCTAAAATTTGTTTAGGGGAGATTTTTTCGGAAGTTCACAATAGTTCATAGTGAAAGCTCCCTTCCTGTGATAGCTATATACTACCACAAAAGTAATTTTCTTTCACTGACAACTATCCTAACACACAGTTTTTTTACAATCTACCATTTTTTGAGTGTTACTTTTTCAGGAAGTTAAGACTTAAGTATATTTAAAACACTATCAATACCAGATTCTTTGATGTATTATTTTATCATACTATTTTTCGGCTGTACAATAAAACTATAACTGTAAAATATTTTCATAATTCGAATCTATGAACCATTTATCATTTAATGCCATCAAACAGATATTACTATTATCAATAGAATCTTTTCTCAAAACTAAAATTTCTTTTCCACACTGATCAGCATAATTTAATTCATATTTTACCCAACACGAATTTCTGGAAGTATCCGAATCCACAAATAATATCTTTTTAGACTGTTCAATTCGTTTATTAATAACATTTTGAGTTGCTTTGCAAACCAAACGTCTTTTTAAATAGTTATTATCTGCTTTCCAGTCACAATATACATTTTTATTATCCTTATTTAAAAGAGTAATTAATCTTTGCACGGATTCATAATCAACGCTACTATGTGAAATAAAATAATCATAATTTTTTATTTTCTGTTCTTTTGAGTTTTCTATACGATATTCTAATTCCTGTGGAATCGCTTTTATATTATAAACTTCATATGCAGTTTCTTTAATACGTTGCTTCCTTTTCTTATTTTTGGTATGTATCTGCATATATTTTTGCTTTCTCAAAAACGTATAATGCCCCAGACTTTGTAAATGCTCAAAAGCCATATTTCTTAACTGACGGTTGTATTCACTGTCCGCAACTTTTTTGAAAAAATTTATCGTCTTCTTGCAATAGTATTTTTCTAACTCTAAAAAAATATACACCTTATCTTTTTGACTTGTGTTTTTTCTATCATATAATCCCATCAACGCATCAAGAAACTCCGGTTCCATTTCCTGCGCACGTTTCTTCGCTTTTTCTATTTTTTCTTGTCTTTTTTCGATTTTAGGAAGACGTCTTTTATCCAAAAGATTTTTATATTCTTTTTGTTTCTGAATAGAAAAAGTCTCCTGTCTTCTTTTAATAGTATCTGGCATTAATAACCTATTTATACTGGACAATTTTCTTAAGATTATTTCTGGAGAATCAGCATTATATCGTTTTTTTCCATGAAATTTTTCTATAGTTTTATCTTTTTTATAATAATATTGATACTTTTCTTCCAGCATTCTCCATTCAAAAGGATAATATTTCTTTACAAGTTTCAGAATTTCATCAAAATCATATTCCTCAGATAATAAAGGAATAATATCATCCACATATTTCACTAATTGTTTTTTCGTTTCCTGCAAATCTTCTTCATATACATGCTTCGTATAGCCAGACATCTGTTCCTCCATTTATTCAATCTTCTAAAAAACAAGATAAATCTTCTACCTTAGCCACCTCTGCCAGCAATTTACTGTAGCAAATAAGCTCTGATTGTAATTGTTTTAGTTCCGTTCTAAATAATATGCACTCATCTTGATTTGAAAATGCTCCATTTAATTTCTTTTTATGCCACTTTGCAGTAAATGGTCGTATTATTTGGTTCAGCACTATTATTGCAATTTTTGAAAAATTCTCCGCATTACGTCCTTTACTCTTCAAAATCTCTCTTGTAATTGGAAACAACTGATAGATACTGTTTAATGCTGTCTCCTCATCGCCATCTGTATCATCCAACGATTGTGTTGTAATGCGAGTAATCAGTTCAACATACATATCCCATGCTGCTGTTTGATCATCTTCTGTTGCTCCAAATTCCACCTCCGCAAAACCAACATTTAATTTAATACTATTTAATCCCCAGCGTCTAAACAAGTCTTTAAAAGTCATATTCTTCACTCCTCCCTATATAGTCAAGTCTTTTTTCCTTGAAAATCAAAGATTTTTTAGTGTTTCATCAATAAATATCTCAGAA